>JBGVTJ010000318.1:0-20757 GCA_041862515.1 Thermodesulfobacteriota bacterium
CCCAAGCTTTTCATGGGCTAACAGAGTGGCGTATTCACAGGAGGCATTTTGGTTGATCGAGGAGCTTTAAGAGAGGGTAAAAAATGGCTAGTAGAAGATTAACGCTCGGTGTGATTGGGGTAGGAAGGATCGCCATGGCTCACCTTAACGCCGTCATGGACCTTAAAAATCAGATAGAATTGGTGGCTATCGCTGATCTTCGTGCCGACCGGGCCAAGGAGATCGCTGAAGAATTCGCAGTAAGAAATGCGTATTCGGACTATCACGACCTTCTGGCAAAACGAGAAATCGAGGCAGTCATCGTTTGCTTGCCGAACCATCTCCATCATCCCGTCTGCATGGATGCTGCCAGGGCAAAGAAACACATCTTAGTTGAAAAACCCATGGCCATGAATCTACAAGAAGCGGACGAAATGATCGAGGAGGCTCGAGCACATGAAGTTACCTTAATGGTCGGCCAGAGCAGGCGGTTTTCCGATGCGATGAAAGAGATCCGCAAAAGACTAGATGGCATTGGATCGCCTTTTCGAATCGACATCAGTTTTTTGGTTAGTTTTCCTCAGCCTCCAACTGACTGGTGGAAGAGCTCCGAAAAAGCAGGAGGGCTGGTTATTCTTCTCCAGGGAAGCCATTCCGTTGACACGATCCTTTGGCTGTTAAACAAAATCCCATCGACGGTTTTTTCAATCTCTAAGAGACAGAGTTCCCTGTGGGAGGGAGAGGACGAGGCAGATATCGTGTTGGGCTTCGAATCCGGAGAATTGGCAACGGTTCATCTTTCGCTGAGCACGTCCCCGTATTTACACGAAACCATCATTGTAGGGCCAAAGGGGACCATGAGATTGTATGAATTTCCTGCGGAAAAACCGTTTGGTTTTTCCTTTCGCTTGGAAATGAATAGTAAAACCATTCTTGATGGTGAACAAATTCCCAGCCTTTACACAGTCCAGTTACGGGAATTTTTCGAAGCCATCCGAGGCAACCGGCTCCCTATCGCCTCTGGTGAAGAAGTGAGAAAAACAATGCTTGTCTTGGATGAGATCCGGAGATCCGATAGAGAAGGAAAAGTCGTTCAGCTTATGTAATCGGAGGGTGAAAACAAGACGAGGAGATGCAAAAAAATTCACATAAAGTTAAAGGCACCTTCCACTTGGGATCCAAGGAGACATTTTTATGATGAATACTCTATTTGATTTGCATGGCAAAGTTGCGCTAATCACCGGTTCAAGCCACGGACTCGGCTTCGCCATTGCACGTGGACTGAGGCAGGCCGGAGCCATTCTCGTACTGAACGGGAGAAATGAGAAAAGGCTGCAGAACGCCATCTCCGTTCTCTCTGATGAGGGGCTCAACGTATCCGGTCATGCGTTTGATGTCACGAACGAGCAACAAATCCAAGAAAAAATCCCGGTAATAGAGCAAGAGATTGGTCCAATCCAGATCTTGGTGAACAGCGCTGGCGTGCAGAAGCGTGGACCTCTGGAGACCATAGAGGAATCCGTGTGGCGGGAGATCATCGAGATCGACCTGACCGGGGTCTTCCTGACCAGCAAGCACGTGGCGCAGATGATGATCGCCCGGAAATCCGGGAAGATCATCAACATATGCTCTCTTATGAGCGAGTTCGGCCGGCCGACAACAGGCCCATATGCCGCAGCCAAGGGTGGAGTGAAAATGCTCACCAAAGCCATGGCTGTGGAATGGGCAAAGTACAACATTCAGGTAAACGGCATCGGTCCGGGATACTTCCTTACGGAGATGACTCAACCCCTGGCACAGGATCCTCAGTTCGATGCCTGGATCCGATCGCGAACCCCGGCTGGAAGGTGGGGTGACCCTGCGGAGCTGGTGGGAACTGCTATCTATCTTGCCTCCAGTGCCTCAGACTTTGTCAATGGTCAAATCATATATGTGGATGGAGGTATACTTGCTGCCATCTGAAGCCTAACCACATAGTCTCGTGGGTGGCATCGCCCGTTGATAAGATCGAACCTCTCCCTTTCTTCCCCGTTCTCCTTCTTTCAACATTGCTCACGCCTCAAAACTGAGCACATCCTCTGCACGAGTAGCGCGCACTACAAAAGGGCAGGCCTTCATTCTTGACACACAATCGTCCAGTTTAATTAGTTTGATTGGGTAGCTGGGTTTATCTGGTCTGTCTGGTCTGTCTGGTCCATCTCGTCTGTCTCGTCGGTTTGGTCTGTCAGGTGAAGATCGTTGAGATGGTTGAGAGCGTTTAGAGGGTTTCTTGGGTTGCTTGAGTTAGTTGAGTTTATTGAGTTCTTTGGGTACTCCCCTTCCCTATTGGATCACCCGCAGATCGATGTACGCCGTTCCTCTGATTGATTCAATCACAAATCAACAACATAGTTAGTGGCAAATGATAATGTGTTCCATCTTAAAATATCGGATTAAGATCACACGCATAGAATGGGTATGATGCACAGATAAACTCCCCAGCGGATCAGAGGATAAGAGGAAATCCTGAGAAGTCTGAGTTTAATTTAAAAAAGAATTTGACTTCGTTTATCATTGTGGTATATGAAGAGAAGATGTCAATAAACTCATAACTTCAACCTTCTGGGGTGAGGCATGAAAGAAGGTTTCCAGAAAGGAGGTGAGAGATAAGTACATCGAGAAAGAGTCATGAGGATATCTCCAAAATGAGTTGGAGGGAAAGGAGAAAAAACGATGCGACGGATAATTGTCGGAATAGCAAGCTTTGTACTGGCGATGGGGCTCCTTCTGTCTACGGCAACTCCGGCAGCCTCCGTGGAGCTGAGTGTCTGGACCGCTTTTCCAGAACTGCACGAGCAGGTGAAATCGATTGGCGACCAATACACGAAGAAGTACCCCAACATCAAGATCAAGGCTACCCTCTTCCCCCAGCGAGCCCTGGAGGAGAAGGTGGCGGTAGCCTTGCCGGCCGGGCAGGCGGCGGATCTAATCGAGCTCGATAAGATGGGGCTATATCCCTACTATGTGGCCGGCTACCTGGCGCCGCTCCCGAAGAATGTCGTGGCCTGGGTGAAGAAGAGCTTCCCCGATTACTCGGTGGCCTCCGTGACCTCGGACAAAGGGGAGATCTTCACCTTTCCCTGGCTGAACTCCCTGAAGGTGATGTTCTATAACGAGGACCACTTCAAGGAGGCGGGGATCACCAAGACGCCCGAGACCGTTGACGAGATGCTGGAGATGGGCAAGAAGCTCACTAAGCGGGACGCGAAGGGTAACCTCACCCAGGTGGGTCTGGACCTCCGACTGTCGGGTGGTGGGTTCGGCACGTCCCAGAAATACTGGACCCAGGCGATGATCCCCTATGGGGCCAAGGTCCTGGAAAAGGTGGGCAACAAGTGGCGGGCCGCCTACAACAACGAGGCCGGGCACAAGGCACTCCAGTTTTACATTGATTGCGTCCACAAGTATAAGGTGGACAGCCTGGACGTCAAGTCAGACGCTGAGGCCTTCGGCCTAGGGCTCACCTCCATGTTCCAACGGGAGGCCTGGGTGGTGGGTTACATGGAGAAGAATGCGCCCAATATCAACTACGGTGTCTTCTTAATGCCCAAAGGTCCCGGCGGATGGGGGACCGTCGGGAACACTATGGCGCTCTCGGTTTCGAAGGCCTGCAAGCACAAAAAGGAGGCTTTCGACTTCGCCATGTTCATGATGAACGACGAAATGTCCCGTGCCACCTTTGCCGATAGCGGATGGCAGCCGTTCCGGAAAGGGGTGGACTATAGCCAGCTTTACAAGAAGCGACCGCAGCTTAAGACCTTCATTGACGCCGCCGAGACCAAGGGCCACGCGGTGTTGGACTATGAGAACATCGCACCTATCTTTGAGATCCATTCGCGGATGGCGGACCGTCTGATGGCCGCCTTCAAGCGGGCTGACTTGGTGGATAACCAGGCCGGGATCGCCGAGGTCATCAAGGATATGGCGGCCGAGACCAACAGCATCCTGGACGAGTACGACCTGCTGGCGAAGTAGATTCCAACGGGAGGATGGCAACACAAGACAAGCGGTGGCCGGGTCGGATTGAGCCGGCGCCGCTTGCTCTTTCTCGACGACTGGGGGAAGAACTATGAGTAAAGCAGCGACACGACGCAGGCGCGTCGCCGTCGGGGTCGGCGGCCGTCTGACGTGGAGCCAGATCGGTTTCCTGTGGGGGATGGTGATGCCCGTGATCGCCCTGTTCATCATTATCCGAGTGATCCCGATCATGATCGTGCTCCTGATGTCGTTCACGAACTTTAGCCTGCAGCGGCCCCTAGTCAAGTTCCTGCCTTACCAAAACTTTCTCCGTATGTTCGGCGACCCGAACTTCATCACCGCCTTCATCAATTCCACCGAATTTGTTCTAGTCGCGGTCCCGTTGGAAATCTTCGCCGGCCTAGCCTTTGCGATATACCTCAACCGGAAGGTCCGGTTCGAATCGCTGTACGAAACCCTATACTTTCTGCCGTACATCGTTCCCATGGTGCCATCGGCTATCATCTGGAAGTGGATCTATGCCCCGGGGACCTACGGCCTCGCCAATTACCTTTTGGAGCAGATGGGTTTCGCACGGGTCGGATGGTTGAGTACACCCCAAATCAGTCTGCTTGCGGTCATCGGCATTCACATCTGGAAGCAGCTCGGCTTTTTTGTCATAGTGTTCCTAGTGGGTCTGAAGAACATCCCCAGTAGCTTCCGGGAGGCCGCTGTGGTAGACGGGGCAACCCCCTGGCAGTTGACCCGCCATGTGGACATCCCGCTACTTAAACCGGTTATCCTCTTTGGCCTGGTTATGGCGACCATCTGGGCATGGTCGGCCTTCACCGAGGTGTACATCATTTCCCAAGGAACCGATATCTCCACCGGAGCGGAGATCCAGGTCATGGTTACCAGAATCTACGCTGAAGGGTTCTTATACTTCAAGATGGGGTACGCCTCGGCAATCTCTTTTGTGCTGTTTCTCGTGTCCTTGATCTTTGTGGCGGTGCAGTTCCGGCTCCTCAGGGTGGAGCCGTTGTGAGCAGGAGGGGCTTATGGTGAGACGGCGATCGGCAAAAACTCTGTGGCGGCGTGCTGGCCTCCACCTGTTCCTAGGGCTCACCAGTTTCCTTGCGGTGGCCCCTTTCGTCTGGGTCGTGCTCACATCGTTCAAGCAATCCGGCGAAATCGTGACCGAGACTCCCCGGCTCCTGCCCACGGTCTGGACGCTGGAGAATTACGTGAAGCTTCCCCAGGTTGCGCCGTTCATCCGGTTCTTCCTTAACAGCATCATAGTCTCCGGCACCTCCACCGTCTTCATTGCCTTGGGCTCTGCTGCCTGTGGCTACGTCTTCGCCAAGTACCGCTTCCGGGGGAGAGAGTTCCTGTTTGCCCTAGTGATATCCACCATTCTGATTCCGCTCCAGACCTACATTGTGCCACTATATCTCCTCACCTGGAAGCTGCGGTGGATCAACTCGTACGAGGGGCTGATCTTCCCACTGATAATCATGAGTTCTGGCATCTTCTTCCTCCGCCAGAATATCATGAGCATTCCGGATGCGCTGATCGATGCGGCCCGGCTGGATGGGGCCTCGGAATGGAGGGTGTTCTTCAGCGTCATCCTGCCCCTGAGCTTCTCGCCCATCGCTGCCATCTCCATCGTGAACTGGGTGTACACCTGGAGCCTGTTCATCTGGCCCTTGATCGTGGCGAACAGCACGGAGATGTTCACCATGGAGTTGGGTCTCATGTATTTCCAGCGTGAGTATGCGGTGGACTATGGTGGCATCATGGCAGCGTGCGTGATCACCCTGCTGCCAGTCCTGGTGGTCTTCCTGGCCTTCCGTACCCGCATTATCGAGGGGGTGGCGTTCACCGGGATGAAACGCTGAGCATAGGCGCCGATGCATCCCTGCTCAACAATCCGTTTGTGGTGTCCTGCTTTATCCAACAGCCCGTCAACATTTGAGGGGTTGTTGCCGAAATCCCTGGAGCGAACAGTAAAGAATTTTTGGTAACCATTCTTAGTGAAGCGAACTCTAGAATGGTCAAAAATTCTTTTCACAGAGCGGAATGGTATTTGGGCAACAGGCCGTTGAGATCTAGCTTTCCTGAAATCTAACCCTCACCCTTGGTACCGCTCGAGGTTCGTCGGAACGTAGGGCTTTTGCGGGAAGCCTCCGTTCGAGTAAGGTACGCACAGTCTCTTCAGTTGAAAGTATCTTGACTCTCGACATCACGGTTACTTTGCACGAATCATGACCAGAACCATTTTGAATCTCTCCCGCGCTTCCACAGCATGTGGTCTGTCTGCTGGCATGATGATTTGCTGTCCCGCCCTGACCTCGTGATCCTTTCCCTCAATTGTGATAGTTCCGGTCCCCTCGATTACCTCGACGAGAGCGTCATAGGGAGCGGTATGCTCGCTGAGATTCTGCCCTCTGTCAAAGGCAAATAAAGTAATCGTTCCTGCTGGTTTGTCGATTATCGTCCGGCTTACAATCGATCCTTCCTGATAGTCGACCAATTCGGTGTAGGCAAATGGACGAGCGACCAGGCTTTCACGCGCCGGGTTTCCATCTTCCCTGGTCATACCTTTTCTCCTTTTCATCATTTCATTGATATGCTGAAACTTGCTGTCCTTCGGGGGTAACCTGTACCCACTCTTCCTTCAGTATGTCGCCTTGAAGGCCTACGACAACGCATTTAACTGGGATTTTCCTTTCTGCCCGAGCGGCGGCCTTCAGTGCCAATTGTAGAAGGCCCGCACAACAGGGAACCTGCATAATCATGACGGTAAGGGTATTTATCTTGGCAACGTCGATCAGTGCCTTCAGTTTTTCGAGGTAAATCTCCTTACCCTCGTCCAGCTTGGGACAGGCGATACCCAAGGCCTTGCCCTTCAGATAGTCCTTATGGAAATCTCCCAGTGAGTAGGCAACACAGTCGGCAGCCAAGAGCATATCAGTACCCTGATAGTGAGGCGCATGCGGGGAAAGAAGGTGCATCTGAATGGGCCAGTGGGTAAGTTGTGAGGGGCGATTTCCCGCCAGAACTTCAGCAGCACGGTCTTCCCTGGCAAAGGCCGTCATTCTTGAACCAGGACAACCCCCGGAGGGCATCCCATGCACGTTCGGCTCCCCCGCTTCGGGTATTGGGAGACCCAGCTCTTTCAGGTACTCCACAGCCTGGTTGTAGTAGTCATCCTGTTTGTGTTCCTTCAGATGCGCCAGATGTGCCCGCACAGTGTTGGTACCTTGTCTTACAACGTTTTCCATTACCGTCCGCTCGTCATATTCTCCTGCTTCCCGTTCCTCAATGGTTATGGCGTCCTCCGGGCAGTGGCCAAGGCAGGCCCCTAGGCCATCACAAAGTAAGTCGCTAACCAGCCGGGCCTTGCCGTCGATGATTTGGATGGCTCCTTCAGGGCAGTTGGGTATGCACAGCTCGCAGCCTGTACATTTCTCCTCATCAATTGTGATTATTTTTCGTTTCATACCTGGTTCCTCCTTTGTCAGGATGAGAAAGAATTTTTCGTTCCTTCGCTCATAAAAATGCTGGATTTTGGATATAGATACCTTGACCCAAGTCAAGATATGGGACTTTTCTTCATATCCCGGACTCCCGGGATGGGGACATCCTGTATTCCTCCTGTCGATCCGAAAGGGATCACCTATGAAAAAGAGTGCAAGCTTCATCAGACATACTATTTGCGAAACAACGAATGGAGGCGGATGGATAAGACAACGGAAGAGGAATCATGATATTTTGTGATGAACATCAGTAATGTAGCTGGCACATGTGGGGCACCCAACCCTGAAATATATCTCCATGGTGTGGAACCCTATTGTGACAGCCATCAAGAGAAGGAATCTTCCGAGATCAGCGGGAAAATACCAAAGGGACATCGACTGAAAGTGGTGGGATCAGGCCTTCTCCCTCTTGACCGACCTTTTTGACGACTACTCAGCGTCCCCCTCTGGTTGAACGGCTTTATCCTTCATGGAGAGAGAAATCCGCTTTCTTTCCCGGTCTACATCCAGAACCATTACCATCACCCGTTGGTTGACCTTGACCAGCCGGTGAGGATCTTTGACGAAGCGGTCCGCCAGCTGGCTCACGTGGACGAGACCATCCTGGTGCACACCTATGTCGACAAAAGCGCCAAAGGCAGTGACATTGGTTACGACTCCTGGCAGCCTCATTCCGGGCCGCAAGTCATCGATCGTTTCTACACCTTTGGCGAAAGAAAAGCTCTCAAACTGCTTTCGAGGGTCGCGACCAGGCCTGGCCAGTTCAGCGAGAATGTCCATAAGGGTGGGCATTCCCACCTTATCCCCTGCCACATATCTGGACAGATCTATCTGCTGCCGGAGGGTCTCGTGATCAAGCAAGTCCCCCACCGAACTGCCCAGATCCTTGGCCATGGCCTCCACAATGGGATAGGATTCGGGATGGACCGCGCTCGCGTCAAGGGGATTTTTCCCATTCCTGATGCGGAGAAAACCTGCGGCCTGCTCAAAGGCCTTGGGACCCAGCCGTGGAACCTCCTTGAGTTCCTCCCTGGACGAAAACGGGCCGTGTTCATTCCGGTAGGCTATGATGTTGTTTGCCAACTGCTGCCCAAGACCCGATACGTAGGAAAGGAGCTGCTCACTGGCCGTATTGACCTCCACGCCCACAGCATTGACACAGCTCATGACCACATCATCCAGGCTTCTCTTGAGAGCCTGCTGGTTTACGTCGTGCTGATATTGCCCGACGCCAATTGATTTGGGATCGATCTTCACCAGTTCCGCCAGCGGGTCCATGAGCCGCCTGCCGATAGAAACAGCTCCTCGAAAGGTGAGGTCCAGATGGGGAAACTCTGCCCTGGCCACCTCAGAAGCAGAATACACAGAGGCACCGCTTTCATTGACCATCACCACGGGGATGTTTCCTGAAAAATCAAGGCCCCTGATGAAGGATTCTGTCTCGCGACCGCCCGTGCCGTTCCCTACCGCTATGGCCTCGACGTGATAACGCTCACACAGCTTACCGAGCTCCGCAGCAGCGGCTGACCTGCTCTTTTCCGACTCGAAGGGATAGACTGTGCCGGTTTGGAGTAATTTCCCTTGACGATCCAGACAGGCCACTTTGCAGCCGGTGCGGATACCCGGGTCTATGGCCAGGACGTTCTTTTGCCCGAGCGGGGGTGCAAGGAGAAGCTCACGGAGATTGCCGGCAAATATCCTGATCGCTTCTGCGTCAGCTCGCTCCTTGGTGGCGACGCGTATCTCCGTTTCCATAGAATCTGAGAGAAGCCGCTTGTAGTTGTCGTTTACGGCATCCCGCACCTGCTCTGAGGCCGCGCCGCGTCCCTTGACGAACATCGCTTCCAGCATGCCCAGGGATTCATCTTCGGGCACCTTCACCCGCAAAACGAGGAAACCTTCCTTTTCCCCACGACGCAGGGCCAGAATTCTGTGGGATGGCGCCTTGGCCACCGACTCTTCCCAATCAAAGTAGTCCCGGTACTTGGCACCCTCAGATTCTTTGCCAGGAACAACCCTGGCCCGGAAAACACCTTTTTCCTCGTAGAGCGCGCGCATCTTCTCCCGGGCCCTCTGGTCTTCATTCACCCACTCGGCGATGATGTCCCGTGTGCCGGCAAGCGCTTGATCCGCCGATTCGACCGCTTTCTCCGGGTCGACAAAGGCGGCTGCCTCCTTAAGAGGATCCATAGTCTCCTCCTGGGCCAAGAGAATCTTCGCCAAAGGCTCGAGCCCCTTCTCCCGGGCGATTGTTGCCCGAGTGCGTCTCTTTGGTCGATACGGCAGGTAGATATCCTCCAAGGTGGCGAGTGTCTCAGCGGCCAGAATCTTTTCTCGCAGTTGATCTGTTATCAGCTCCCGCTCCTCAAGTGAATTCAATATGATTTCCCGGCGCTTGTCCAATTCGCGTAATTGGGCAATCCGGTCGCGGATGGTGGCTATGGATACCTCTTCTAGGGAGCCGGTAGTCTCCTTTCTATAACGGGCAATAAAGGGAACGGTGGCGTCCTGTTCGAGCAATTCCACCGTGGCAATCACCTGAGGTAGCCTGAGACCGAGCTCACTGGCAACCTTGATGATGTGCTTCTCATTCATATCCTCTCCCCGGTTGCGGCCCTTTGGTCTGTACATGCCAAGGCATGACAAAGGGCCAGATTCTTCCACAGAAAGGCCCTGAACCATGCAATCGTCTCGTGAATACTATCACATTATGGATTGTGGAAACAGCCCGACCCCCGTCATGAAGGCCCGTGGTCGATCGGGAAAGCAAGGCCCTGGCTCCGGACAATGAGGTACACAGCCAAGAGTTGGGCTCAGTCTGGAAGAAACGATGGCGGCTACTCCATGGCGCGGTTTCACACAAAAAAAGGGCCGCGAGGAAGCGGGACGTTGCTTCTCAAGCAACTTAAGGGTACCAGCTCACATCAGAAGATGCCTCAAAGCTCACTGGCCGATTTGATGGCTTAACAGGGCCTGGGGCAAACCTTCACTATTGACTATAAACCTTGTCCTCCCCTTCCTATTGGATTGCCCCCTGATCAAGTTACGCCATTGCTCTGAGATTGAATCGCAAATCATCAGAATCGGAGTCCACGTTGAGGTACAGATTCCATCTCGAAATCTTGAAATAGAGGGGCGAGATTTCAGGCATGCAATGGCATGATGCACAGATAAACTCCCCAAGGTTATTAGGCGATAGCAGGAAGTCTTGGGCATGATCGCTGGATTTATAAAAACGATTTGACTTTGTTTAACATTGTGATATAAGAGAAGAGAGATTTCAGTGAGGCCCATCATAAAGCGAGTTCTGGGAATCCCTCTCGTTCTGGATAGAGTCCTGCAATCGAAATGCTATAAGCGAAGGAGATGAGAAATAAATGGAAGTCATTAAATGCTGGGAAGAGGGAAGTGTGACTATTAAGGAACCCTATAGGCGGCATATCAAGGTGATGCTGGCACCGGACACCAGAGACGTTCCTGAAGTCACTTACAGCCATGCGATTATTGACCCTGGGAGCAAGACAGATTATCACAAGCACGACCGGCCCGAACTGATTCAGATCCTTTCGGGTCGGGGCATCTCGGTCTGTGAAGGCAAGGAAATACCCATCGAGCCCGACATGGCCCTGTGGGTAAGAGCTGGAGAGATGCATCAGATCATCAATACCGGAGTTGAATCCATCAAGCTAGCCACCGTTTTTGTCCCTGGATTTACTGCCCGGGAGAACCTTGAGCGGTGCGTCCGGGCTGCCGAGGAGGCAAGCAAGGAGCAGAGCCAGCAGTGAACACCGAACCGGTTATTGCAGTGAATACCCTTGTCTACCACGGGTATGATCTCAAAACAGCCCTCAAGGAAATCTCGGAATTGGGGGCAACGTATGTTGAGCCAGCCCTGATCTCGTCGTACTACGAAGAGTTCACTGACGAATATTTCACCCCGGAAAATGCCAATGAGCTCTGCCGGTCCGTGGGCGAAAACGGCCTCAAGATGGTTGCGCTGGGCGCCCACATGGATCTCGGGCAGACCGGCTCGGCCGATGCCTTCAAGCGGCGAATGGAGTTCGCCAAAGGTCTCGGTGCCAAATTCGTTCATACCAATACGGCCCGAGTCAGTGAGGAAGCTTTTTTTCTGAAGAATATTGAGGCACTGACTTCTGTGGCGGAGGATCTCGATCTAATCATAACCCTCGAGAACCCGGGGGACGGCACGGAAAACATCGTGAGCACTGGAAAGACTGGAGCGGCTCTGATTGAGCGCATCGGATCGCAGTGGGTGCGACTGAACTACGATTTCTCCAACGTTTTTTCCTATTCAAAAGGGAGAGTCAAACCGGAGGATGATTTCCGTTATGCCCTGCCCTTTTCGGCTCATTTTCATCTCAAGGAGATCAAGCCAGCCGGAGCTGAGTGGGCCTTTGCGGAGATCGGCAAGGGAGTAACCGACTATGGGGCGATCCTCAAAGCCCTGGCCCAGCAGGAGTGGATCCCTCCCATGAGCATCGAGCTCCCCCTCCGTTTCAAGCGTGATGCGGAATATCAAATCAGACTTGACCCTGCCGCTGCTGCGGTGCCGCTTGTGGAAATACGGAATGTGTTGAGAGGATCTCTGGATTATATCAATCGGGAACTGAATCAAGATTGAAGAGAACGGCTGGCATGTGTGGCGTTTTGTGTGGTTGGCTGGTTTCCACTCGAGGAGACTTGAGGTGGAGTTTTTCAATGGGAATCTAAAACCCAAAAGAAGGAGGTATTTGCCATGAAAAGAACACGTCTATTTATTCTGGTTCTCTTTCTCGTAGCGGGCCTGGTCGTATTCGCCGGCTCGCTGGAAGGGGCAAAGGCCATTGAGTTGAGGTTCGCACACTTCGCGGCCGACGGCCATCCCGGGGACCTGGCTGCCGAGATGTTCGCCAAGGGGGTTCAGGAGCGAACCGGCGGGAAGATCAAGGTGACGGTATATCCCGCCAATGAGTTGGGCTCCCCTCCAGAGCAGCTCGAACAGATTAAGTTGGGCGCCATTGACATGGGCCTGCCGACCCAGGGTCAGCTGGACAAGTATTCCAAGAGGTTTGGCGTGGTGATGCTTCCCTTCGTATATGACGACTATGCTCACGCCTACCGAGTTCTAGACGGTCCCTTTATGGGTTGGGCTGGACCGGATATCCAAAAACAAGGGATGGTCCATCTGGCCAACTGGGAGTGGGGGTTCCGAAACATCACGAACAACATGCGGGCAATCAACTCACCGGATGACATGAAGGGCTTGAAGATGCGCGTTCCCCCCGAGATCCAGCTCCAGGCCACCATGGAGGCATTGGGCGCCGTGACCACCAAGATTGCCTTTCCCGAGCTCTATATGTCTCTAAAGCAGGGGGTGGCGGACGGGCAGGACAATCCCCTCTCAGTGATCTACCACTTCAAGCTCTATGAGGTGCAGAAGTACCTGGCCATCACCCGCCATGTGTACAACTCCATGGTACACGTGATCAGCAAGGCCACCTGGGACAAGCTCACTCCCGAACAGCAGAGCATCATCCGGGAAGAGAGCAAGAAAGCGGGGGATTTCATGCGTAATACCCTGCAGAAGGAAGACGAAACGCTCCTGCAGAAGCTCAAAGGTACCGGCATGGTGGTTACCAATCCGGATGTCGCTAAGTTCAGGGCGCTGATGAAACCGGCCTGGGACCGGATTGCCGGATATTCGGGCAAGGAGAACGTGGAAGAATTTCTGAAGATGGTTGACTCCGTGAGATAATCGCGGGATGGGATCGCGAGGGTATGATCACCCTGATCATTTTTGTGGGCTTGGTCGGATTTATCTTGTTGGGTGTCCCCATAGCCGTTGCCATGGGCCTCACAGCGGTCCTGGCCTTCATCTTCATGGGAGATGCCCATGTCCTGACTATGGTGGCCCAGCGTATGTATTCCTCCACCACGGCCTTTACGCTCCTCGCTATCCCCTTTTTTATTCTGGCCGGCAATCTAATGAACACTGGGGGGGTCACTCACCGGGTCTTCCGCTTCGCCCAGGCGCTGGTGGGCCATATCTGGGGCGGTCTGGGACAGGTGAATGTGGTGGCCAGCATGATCTTTTCAGGCATGTCCGGATCCGCAGTGGCGGACGCGGCCGGGCTCGGCCTAATCGAGATGAAGGCAATGGTCGACAGCGGCTATGAGCGTAAATTCTCGGCGGCCATCACCGCTGCCTCATCGACCATAGGCCCCGTGGTTCCCCCGAGCATCCCCTTCGTCATCTATGGTAGCCTGACCGGGGTCTCGGTGGGCAAGCTATTCCTCGCCGGCTTCATCCCTGGCGCGTTGATGGGCATCGCCCTAATGATCGCCGTGTTCATCATCTCGCGCTTTCGAAGATACCCGAAGGAAAAGCGGGCCTCCCTCGGTGAGCTACTGAGGAGCGCCAAGGAAGCCGCTTTGCCGCTTGGCACACCGGTCATCATCATAGGCGGAATCCTGGGGGGGATGTTTACCCCCACGGAAGCGGCGGTTGTCGCATCCCTGTACGCTCTGTTTCTTGGTCTGGTGGTCTACAAGGAATTCACCCTTAACGACCTGCCCAGGATATTCTGGGAGACGATCGTTTACACGATTCGGGTCATGTTTATTATCTCGGCCGCAGGATTTTTTGGCTGGCTGTTGATCCGGCAGAAAATACCCGAGCAAGTTATTACCGGCCTGACTGCGTTTACCACTTCACAGTTCACCCTGCTGGCGATGATTACCGTGATCCTTTTGATCCTGGGGTGCTTCATCGAAGGCATCGCCGTATTTGTGATCACCATTCCGGTGTTCATGCCGCTGATCGCCCGCTTTGGTATCGATGAGGTGCAGTTCGGGGTCATCATGACCCTTGCTTCGATGCTGGGGCTTCTGACTCCGCCGGTGGGCATGAGCCTGTACTCCGTCTCGAGCATCAGCCAGATATCCGTCGGTGTTTTGAGCAGGGAACTGTTGCCGTACATTCTGGGAATTTTTGCCGTTTTGCTCGCTGTGACCTTTATCCCGGAGATTTCTCTGATTCTGCCCAAGCTGCTCATGGGGCACGCAATGTGAGGCCATCGCTATGAATCGGGTGATGGGTACCTTGTCAAATCTGGACCGAACGCTGGCATTCACCATGCGCAGCCTATGCGTTGTGTGCATTGTTCTGCTTTTGGCGCTCTTGACTGGCAATGTGCTCTTCCGATTTGTACCCATCATGTCCATGGGATGGTACGATGAGATTGTGGAGATGCTCTTCGCCTGGCTGGTGTTTATTGGAGCGGCTGCCCTTTGGCGGGAGAACAGCCACTTCCGGGTGGAGTGGCTCTCTTCCAAGCTGGGGAATCGCACTGCCGGCCATGTCCTCGGCGTCATTGTTGAATTGATCTCCCTCTTCTTCCTGGCCGTGATGACCTATCAAGGATTAAGATTGACCCTGCTGGCCAATGATTGGACCCCCATCCTCAAGCTTCCCAAACGCCTCCTGTATCTGGACATTCCGATCGCCGGAAGCCTGATGATCGCCTATGGAATCCGCAACATCATCCACCATATTCTCCTCCTGAAGGCACAGTTGCCTGGGTACCGTCGAGAATAAGCTGCTCACAGACAAGTTCCCACAGCCGACGGAGAAAAGGGGACAGGCTCCTTTTTTATATGTTTAGCTAAGGGTGAGGGGGCAGGCCTTCAGGGGCTGTTGCCCAAATTCCCTTTCGCTCTTTGAAAAGACTTTTTGACCATTCTAAGGCTCACTTCGCTGCAAATCTAAAACTCGCCTTTCAGGCTCAAACATTAGATTTGCGGTCGTTTCGCTTCGCCAAGAATGGTTAACAAAAATTCTTTAATATTCGCTCCAGGGATTTCGGCAACAACCCGTTTATTCTTGACACTTACAGATCTAAGTTCCAGAGTATTCCCTTCGCATTCTTTTAAATTTCGGCCAAACAAAAAAGCACCGATAGGGGTATAAGAATTCATCGATGCTTTAAATACCGTGTTATTCGGCCAAATGATAACGCCTGTTAAATCCCTCTCCGATGACAGGTTCTAAATCTTGGTCTCACTCCAGTCCCGATTTCCGACGAGACCCATTGCCGCGGCTAGACGCGGTCCGAATCTAAGTCCATAAGCTAAACGCTACTTCCCCCATTCTTACAAAGAGTTCGCTAAACAGCAAGCAGAATTTCCCCCAACCGGGATAGGACTTGCCTCAACATGCAGATTTCAATCGCCAATCATTCAGAATCGGTGCCCAAGTTGAGTGACCGATTTCATCATTGTATTCAACAAAAGGGCAAGGTCATTGGTGACCTTGCCCTCCTTGATTTAGGTATCTTTTTCAGAAGTTATTTCGAGGCTAATTAAATCAAAGATCCTCTGACCGAAATGTCCTGGGCACTTTCTACATCCATGATCTCCCGTATTTTTTCCTTTAACTCCCCCAAATCGGCCGATTTAACCACGTAGGCCTCGGCACCCCAGCTCATGAAGTCGTCCTTGTAACTCGAGTAAGCGGTATTCAAAATGACCGGGATATGCCTATGCTGTCTTATGATCCTGCCAAGGGTCTCCATCCCATCCATTACGGGCATCACGATATCGAGTACGACCAAGTCGGGCTCTGCCACATCCAGCTGCTTCAATGCCTCCTTCCCATTTGCAGCCAATACTACCTCGTAGCCGGATTCAGCCAATTCATCGTGGTATAAAAGCCGTTGACTCTCATCATCCTCGACTACCAATATCTTTTTCATGGAAGCCTCCCTGTCTTCGTCATACGTAAGCTTTCCGTCCCACCCTCTCGGATGGCTTGGCCTTTGGGTAACTTTTGTTACTTCTGAATGGTTTTGCATATCTTATGCCAATACTTTTCCATCTACATGTAATTGAAATTACGATAAAAACTGAAGACGTTGCTGACAATTCCAGTAAAATCTGGATAATTTTTTCCTAGTGATATGAAAACATTTCATACGTTAGACGAAGACAGGATCTTGATGGATGGTGTGGTATAATTCTTATTTTCTCAATTCCACAAATTCTGGCTGGGATGGGGTTGAAGGTAGGGTTGTTTGTACCGATTTAAGGGAGGGCATTTGGTTGTTTTTTTTGATTTTGGGTTCTAGAATTGAAGAGAAGTCAGTAATTGTTTGGAGCCATGTCCAATCACAAAATACTCCTCAATCTTGAAAAGTTCCAATTTCGTAATCTCCATCCAAAAGTATTCATTGGGACCACTACCGATCGGTATGCTGGCTGGATCGGACAAATCTATGCAAAAGGACGCTATCAGGGCCGCATAAGCCGCCGAACCCATACCGTCGGTGGGAGGTCTTTTCTCGAAGAGGTTCTTCCCGTCGATAGCGTTAGAGAGTACTTCGAGCATTTTCCCGTCTTGGAGATTGATTTTACCTTCTACCTCCCGTTGTTGGAAAAAGACGGACGCCCCACCCAAAACTATCATGTACTCCGGGAATATCGGCAGCACCTCGGAGATGGTGACCAAATCATATTGAAGGTCCCACAAGTGGTTTTCGCCCAGAAATTGCGACGTGGACGGGAATACGGTGCGAATGAAGCGTATCTTAATCCTGAAATCTTTACTAACCAATTCTATAAGCCCGCTGTTGACCTTTTAGGTTCAACCCTCAGTGCTTTCATCTTTGAACAAGAGTACCAACGAAAACAAGATCGCTCGCCCGTAGAAGAAATGGCTTCAGCCTTGGATAAGTTTTTCGGGGCCATTCCTGCGGATAACCGTTACCATGTCGAGATTCGAACGGAAGCCTACCTAATGACCCCCATCTTCAATGTGTTAGAAAAGCACGGAGTGGGGCAAGTGCTCTCCCATTGGACATGGCTCCCACCCCTTCGAAGACAATTCTCAAAGGCAGGTAGCAGGTTTTTAAATTCCGGAAGCCAGCATATTATCCGCCTTTTAACGCCACGGGGTATGAAATACGAAGATTCATATGCCAAGGCGCACCCATTCGATAGGCTTGTCGAAGGAATGCTTCAGCGTGAGATGGTAGAAGAAGCGGCACAACTGTTGTGGACAGGAGTCAACCAGGGAATACGAATGAACGTTCTCATTAACAATCGTGCCGGGGGGAACGCGCCGATGATTGCCCGGGAAGTTGCGGACAGATTTTTGGAGTTTCAACCGCGAGGAAGCTAAGTTTGTTGGATGAATATCCTTCACGGGAATTAATTCAAAGGTAAATCAACACTTTTCGATCTTCTTCTCACACAAGAGTTCATCTTGAATTCGAAGACAGAATATTGATTTTTGTTGACTTTTCCTGACTTCTCCCTTCTAATACCAAGGTAGGGAATTGAGCGCGGCTTCCATACACACTGACAATCCATCTCATAATACGTGGGGTCTTCCTTAAGCCAGCGATCCTCTCGCGATGAACCATAATCTCTCTGTTTATGAAGTTATGCAGGAATTTTCTTGTATAAACAGTAGTTATATGAAATCGAGTCTTACATCCGGAGGCAAAAGACATGGCAGAAACGATCGAAATCAAATTAGATGGGCAAATAGCCAAGGTGTTGTTAGACCGACCGGAGGTGTTCAACGCCTTCGATCTCGATATGATTGAACGCTTGGCAGGCCACCTTATTACTCTCGCAGTTGATGACACTATACTAGGGATAGTGATTTCCGGTGAGGGTAAGGCCTTCTGTACTGGTGGTGATTTGAAGTGGGCCATTGGCTTTCCAAAGGGCCCTTCGGCAGCTTTTCACGAATTAGCTGGACGTTTTCATCAAGCAATCTTGGAGATTCGCAGGATGAGTAAACCGGTCATAGCTGCGGTCAACGGGATAGCAGCTGGCGGCGGGTTTTCATTAGCGTTAGCTTGTGATTTTCGGGTTATGGCCAGATCTGCTATCCTGCGACAAGCGTATACTTCAAATGGACTGTGTATCAATGGTGGGGGTACATTCATGCTCCCCAGACTTATTGGTTTGGCTCGAACCCTGGAAATCACTGCGTTTGACAAACCAATTTCTTCAGAGCAAGCCTTGGCTTGGGGGTTGGCGACGAAGATCGTAGAAGATGGCCGTGCGTTGGAAGAATCGGTAAATATTGCTCGTGAATTAGCAAGAGGCTCGCTTAACTCCTTTGGATGGGCAAAGCAACTGCTCACAGACTCATTCAATACATCCTTCGAGGCGCATATTGAGCGGGAGCGAGCAGGTCTTTTCAGTTGTGCATCTCATCCAGATGGGAAGGAGGGCTTGCGTGCTTTCGTAGAGAAGCGTAGACCTGTGTTTAACATCAAGTAGATTTCTGGAGAATGCTCTCAATGCAACTAATTCCAAAGCCAGTCCGACTTCATATAACCCGTCATTCAAGCTGACCCGCCTATCAGTAGACAGCTTAACTTCTGATCGTTAGACACCACTTCAATACACTCCTTGAGAAAACTTGGAGAATCAAGAACATACACCTGAAAAGCCAGGGAAGGATCATCCGCGCTTGCAGCGACCTCAATCTTGGTGGCAGTTGATGCTCCAAAAATTCCCGCGACGCCAC
Organism: Thermodesulfobacteriota bacterium; assembly: GCA_041862515.1. GTDB lineage: Bacteria > Desulfobacterota > BSN033 > WVXP01. Next base: position 19,060 of record JBGVTJ010000318.1, read on the forward strand.
GCACGCTGTCTAGTTGGCCTGCATAACCTATCTTGTTTGCGTTTAGTTTCTGGTTCCCAGGCTAACATTGGAAACGATTGCGGGTCAAACAGAGTGTCCAGGAATAGAGGACGATGTTCAACAGCGCCCAACACGTCTGTGCGCCGAATGTGGTAAACCGTGCGGTTCTGAGCAGATCCTAACCTCTTAAAATTCTCCTCATTTCCAGAAATCCAAGATTTCCTGTGCATATCGATAATTTTTGCTTGCCCTCCGATGGTCGATACCATCTTGAAATAAAAAAGCAAGGCAGAACCCGTTATGACCGTGCCTTGCTTCAAACGAGTGATTGTTTATATTAGGCTCCCCAACGCATCAAGGTTCTATCGCGACATATTCTTCTCCGAACTTCCTCACGGCTACAACCCAAGAGATTTCAAGAATAATCCTTTACAATGAAAGGTTACGGAGCAGGAGAGTAAACTCACCGCCCATGAACATGCAATATTTTTGTCTTCTTCCGCAATATTCTGATAGTGAGGAAAATTGCTAAGCTAACGGTAAATATGATCAGCCACATCCAATCCAATTCAAATCTGCCCTCAACCACCCAGTCTCCCACAACCTCCAGGAGAGCAAATGCTGAGATTATCCCGAAGAACGTTAGGTATTCCCTCTTAAGTACCGTGCGGAAGGAAAACGATAGCTGCGGCCTTTGCCAGTTCGCGAATTTGGGAAAAAACGCTGGAGTCTTATTGGCCCAATCTAAGTATGTGGCACCGAATTTCTTTCGCAGGTACTCTTCTTCCGCAAACATTATCCTTTCGTAGTATAAAAAGAACAAGAGCATGTATACGAGACTAAACCACCATAATCGTAGGAACAATGATATTCCCAGCAAAATGACGAAATTCCCCACATAAAGCGGATGTCTTAAGATGGAATACATTCCCGTGGTATTCAGTACATCTGCTCTCTGTCCTTTCGCTGTATTGCGTCCGGACGTTCCCCTTAGTGCATAACCTGCCGTCAGAGCACGTATAATGAGTCCGAAAGATGAGATGAGTAGACAGATGATTTCCCAAAGCTGGTCCAATCTGTGACTGCCCAAAGGATAGGAGAAGTGACGGAATGCGAGGACAAAGAGAACAATACTGAACAAGGGGAGGTAACTTCTTCTTCGAAAAAGACGATTTCCAGCTTTTTCGAATTCTTCTTTCAGTGGCATGGCAAACCTTCGTACAGGGGCCACACATCCACTCAATTTCCAGTGTCCCCATTTCCACCTTCAGGTCAACACACGTTGCAAGTATATATCGGCATATGCAAAAATCAAGTCAAAATTCTGGATAACAGGTGAGGAATAAGCGATTCGTCCTAAGAAACTGTATTCGATAGTCACCACGCTGCCTAGAACTATCGAATAGCGATTGAAATAAACACTCTCATGAGGAACGGACGTTTTCGAACGATCCTTTGACGGCCGGATTTGAAACGGTGACCCTCCACTCAGTCCATCCATTGTCCTATTTCTACAGCAGATCAACTCGACTTGAATTGGCGAGTAAATTCTTCGACAATCTTCTGCGCTGCGATCGATCGGTCCTGTGCCTCTTTTAGCATTCGGTAGAGCTCGTCAACCTTCCTTTCGAGGACTTCCAATCTCTTCTCAATGTCAGATTCTTTGTCTGTCATCTTAGAGTCCTTCTTGGTGAATAT
>JBGVTJ010000319.1:0-11523 GCA_041862515.1 Thermodesulfobacteriota bacterium
CACGAAAGCGTGACGGCTTGGATAGCCGAGCGACCCAGTTGGTCGACTTAATCTGGGGAGGGAGGTCAGGCATTGAAAGGTACCCATCTGAGAAAAAGTGACAGGTATCTAGGGCCTGTTGCCCCAATACCCTTTCGCTCACTGAAAAGAATTTTGGACCATTCTAGCGTAAGGTTCGCTTCACTGCAAATCCAAAACTCGCCCTCCGGGCTCAGACATTGGATTTGCGGTCGTTTCGCTTCACCAAGAATGGTTAGCCAAAATTCTTTAATGTTCGCTCCAGGGAACCAGGGCAACGGCCTGTTCCGACGTGACCCTTCTCCAGCACATTACGCTCATGAGCAACGGTGTTCCCCAAAAAATGAGGAAACTTCCCGTTCGTTTCCATGGAGCCCTCCTTTTCTCAGGTGTAAACAGATATAAAGGAGTTATCCAGAAACTGGGGAACTCCCCAAACTATCCTACCCTGCCTATAGAATTTCACCATGCTCCGCTAAAACGAATTGTGTTAAAATACATGAAAGGTAACCTCGTCCCGGTAAGAATTAGGATAAGATCAATGGCACGATTTCTCTCCATAGACGTGGGCGCGAGCACCCTGGATGCCCTGTTTTTGGATTCTCAATCAGGGGATCAATTCAAATTCGTGGCGAAATCCCCGACCAGGGTCCTTGCCGAAAGGATAATGGCCTCTCAGGGTAATCGAATCCTCATCGCGGGGCATCAAATGGGGGGAGGTCCGGTTACCGAGGCTATAAGAGCAAAAGCCCGACAGAGCAGAGTCATGATGACTCGATCCGCTGCTGAAACCATTCATCACCGCAAAGAAAGGATCAAGAATCTTGGGGTAGTGTTGATTTCCGCGAAGGCGGCCAAGCAGGAGGCCAAAAAACGGAATACTTCCTGGTTCAAGGCCGGAGATATTGTGGTGGAGGATATCGTGACCATGTTGAAGTCCATGGGGGTTGACCCGAGAGTTGACTTTTTCGGGATATGCGTCCAGGACCATGGAACTCCAAAGGGGAACATTTCATCCCTCGATTTTCGCCACCGGATATTCAAAGGGATCATTGATAAAGACCCAAGGCCCTCTGCCTTTCTATTCGAAGCCGACCGGATCCCCTCCTCCCTCCGTCGGATGCGGGCTGCGGCGAAAGACGCGGAAGGGATTCCTTCGGGCGAGATATACCTCATGGATACGGGGATGGCGGCCATCCTAGGGGCGTCGAGCGATCCGTCGGCCCGAGGGAAAAGGTCGATCATGGTGTTGGACATCGCTAGTTCCCATACCCTGGGTGCCCTCTTACTGGACGGGGAGATCGGTGGATTCTTTGAGTATCACACCAGCGCAATTACCCCGGAGATTCTGCGTGCCCTCATCGTCGATCTGGCCGAGGGGAGGCTCTCCCATGAGAGAATCGTCGCGGAGGGAGGACACGGGGCCTACACGCGAAAGGCCCCGGGGTTTGATGGAGTTGAGATCATTCTGGCAACAGGTCCCAAAAGGAGAATCCTGAAAGGGGTAGGGGTAGAGGGGATCGTTCCGGGGGCGCCCTTTGGGGACAATATGATGACCGGAACCGCCGGCCTCATTCTCGCCATGGCTGAGCGGGAGGGAGTCCCCCTTGAGGGTGATCAGAGCCGAAAGGGACGGGATACTCCCCCACAGCGAGGCTGAGAAATATGGTCCAGTTTAATTCCCTGCTCATTTCTTTCCTTGCAGTTTTCGCGCTGCGGTTCGTGTTTCAGCTTGCCTTCAACCGGCTCAATATCTCACATCTTCGGAAGCGGGGAAACGAAGTCCCCCCGGTTTTTCAGGGTTCGGTGGACGGGGAGAAGCTTGCCCGGATTTCTGCTTATACGGCCGATTCCAGCAATTTCGGCATCGTGGTCACGGTATTTGATCAGGCGTTTTTGCTGGCGATCTTGTTGTCAGGTTTTCTGCCCTGGTTGGCCCAAACGGTCAGCCGCTGGCAGCCGGGCTTCATCGTCCAGGGTTTGGCCTTTTTTGCAATTCTCGCATTGATCTCCAACCTCCTCAATATCCCCTTCGGCCTCTACAGTACTTTTGTCATAGAAGATCGATACGGGTTCAATACCAGAACCCTTCGGTTATGGTTCGTCGATTGGATCAAAGGCATGGCGATATCGGCAATTTTGAGCGGTATTCTCCTCTCGCTTCTGCTGGTTCTGCTCTTCTATCTCAAGGACACCTGGTGGCTGTGGGCATGGGCGATGATCGGAGTGTTTGAGTTGATCATGTTATGGCTCTATCCCGTGCTGATCGCTCCGTTGTTTAACAAATTTGAGCCCATTTCCGATGAGGCCTTGAAGGATCGGATTATTTCCCTGATGGGAAAGGCCGGCCTCCGGGTCAGCGGGGTATTTCAGATGGATGCGGGGAAGCGAAGCAAGCACACCAATGCTTACTTTACCGGAATCGGCAGGACAAAACGGATCGTTCTCTTCGACACCCTGTTGGCATCTCATCCCGAGGAGGAGATCATATCGGTCCTTGCCCATGAGGCGGGGCATTGGAAGAAGAAACACGTGCTCAAACAACTCATTGTCCTGGAGGTGCTCTCTTTGATCGGGTTGTACCTGGTGGCAAGGGTTCTGAACTGGCCCTTCATGTATCAGACCTTCGGGTTCGGTGAACCCGTTGCTTATGTCGGGCTTTTTCTCGTCGGCACGCTCATGGGCCCCCTTGGCTACTTCCTTCGCCCCTTGGGATCGGCCATTTCCCGGAAGTTTGAACGCGAGGCAGATGCCCTCGCCGTTACCCTGATGGGGACGGCCAAACCGATGCGCGATGCCCTCATACGGTTGGCAACTGAAAACCTGGCGAATCTCGTTCCCCATCCGCTCTATGCCTGGTTTTACTATTCGCACCCTCCCCCTGCCGAACGAATTTCGCGGCTTGAACATATGGACGGAGGGGGGCGATAAGAGAGGACAATCAATTGAGATTTCCCCAGCCAGCAGGGGGAGCTATTGAATGGCCTGATGTCGTCTCTCGATTATGAGAATGGTGCTGCAAAAGGCGACAAGGGCCATAATCGTTGAAAGGATAAAAGCTAACCGATAACTCCCCGTCTGATCGAAGATCAATCCTCCCATATAGGCCCAAAAACCTCCACCTGAGTGATGGACGGTAGTAATAAACCCAGAAATGAGACCCACATGAGAGAACCCGTAGAGCCTGCCAACCAGGGTGGCCGTGAGCGGGGCTGTAATGAGATGGGTGAAGCCGAACGTCAAGGCGAAGATATAGAAAGAGGTCAGATTCTCGTACTTCAAGATCAGAAGGAATGACAAGACCCGCAACAGAAAGGTGACGGCAATGGGGATCTTGTTTCCCATCAGATCCGACACGGGTCCGGCAACCATTATTCCGGCTAAACTCATCAGTCCGTACCAGGCCAACATGTTCCCCGCCGTGGTGGGTGATATACCATGATCGGTAACGAAGGGTATCAAGTGGGTTGTAACGAGAAAATCTCCGGTACCGCAGATGAACATGGCGATGAGGAAAAACCAGAAAGAGCGAGTACGCATGGCCTCCCCTAGACTCAGATCTCGAAGATTCTCGACGGAAGATATTTGAGCTTCTTCTCCATTTACTTTCTCTCTATCTCGATACCCGTAAGGCCTCTGGTCGAGATCATCTGGATCGCCTTTAATCACGAGCAGTACCAGGGTTGTATTGACCACTAACATGAGTAAGCCCATGGAGAAGTATGAGGCCCTCCAACCATAGCGTAAGACTAAAATCGTAAAAAGCGGAACGAGTGCGAAATGTCCCAGGGAATTACCAGACAGAGCTAAGCTAATGGCAAGGCCGCGCCACTTTTCGAACCACTTGCTCATCAGGACCGCGATCAAGGGAACGGATGTTCCACCCAAACCAATGGCTGCCAAGATTCCGTAATAGGCGAAGAATTCCCAGAGGGAGTTAATGCGGGAAATGAGAGCGTATCCCCCCGAGAGAAAAATGGTTGAGATGACGATCACCCATTTGGGGCCGTATCGGTCATAGACCCTGCCTACGATGGTGAGGGACAGGGCAAAGAGGATCATGTTGAGGAAGAAGGCCAAGGAGATTGAACTTCTATTCCAACCGAATTCCGTTATCATCGGCTTGAACATTACCCCGAAGGAAAATCGAGCCCCTGAGTTGAAGAAGAGAATAACAAATGAGGAGGCCAATATATACCAGCCGTAGAAGACATTTGACGTGGAACGTGGTTTTTTCACAAGGACCATACCCTCCTTCCAATGTGGTTTACTGGAAGAAGATCTTGCTATGAATCACGGGAAATGGATACCAAAAGATAGGAGAAAGTTAAAGGGCTTTTCGGGGGAACCTTAAACTCGCATGAGCTTTGCCCTAAGATTTGCGTTGAATTTCAATAAACATTTTGTATAATGGGGGTAATTGTAACATGGACCGCATCTGCCCGACGCGCCTAGCCTGGCCCGCTGACCTGTACCGACTATAAATGTTTCCTTCTTTCGTATTTAAGTTGAAAGTCTTGGATTTAGGATCCCACAGTGCTAGGGAGAAAACATGGCCCGAAAGCGCTCAAAAGCTGACCTATTCAGGGAAGTAACCTGGGACGACCTCCGAGAATGGGCCGGAAGTACCATTGTTTCTCGGGGGCGAGGTTACCAGCGCAACTCCCAGGTGGAAGGGCTGGTTCGAACGCCCAGCGGAGGGGTGATCGCGTGGGTACATGGGGCCAAGAGATACACGACATGGGTTGATTTTGAAGAAGGAGCACTGGCTTCAGCCTGTAGTTGTCCCTATGGAGCTACCTGCAAACACGCCGTGGCAGTGGTGCTCGAATACCTCGATCATCTGAAGAAGGGTATTGAAGCACCCCAAGCTACCGAGCAGGACAGTCGTATGGCACTGTTGCAGGAATCTTTTGAAGAGGAAGCATGGGACGAAGAGGACGAGGAGGGGGTGAAAGATGCCGGCCAACTCGCTGCCCAGCAGCCTGGGAAAGGGGCTGCCGAATCCTTAAAGGCGTTTCTGAAGGAGCAGACCAAGGCGCAGCTCGTGGCACTGATAGAAGATCTTGCCGAGCACTATCCAGCCGTCCGAGAAACTTTGCAGGATCTGCACGACCTATCAAGAGGAACCCTGAAGAGAATCGTGACCGCCCTGCGGAGAGAGATCCACGAACTCAGCGCCGAGCCTGGCTGGAGAAACCACTAGAGTGGGGAGGGGTTCATCCCCGATTACTCAGGGGTAAGGGACCGGCTCGAAGCTCTTCTGGCCGAAGGACACGCGGATGAAGTGGTTTCCCTGGGAAAGGAGCTGTTAGAGGTGGGAAAGAGCCAGGCGGAGATGAGCCACGATGAGGGAGAAACGGCAGCGGAGATCTCCTCATGCCTGGATGTGGTCTTTCAGGCGCTTCCTCAATCCTCGCTCCCTCCTGCCGAACAGATCCTTTGGGCGGTGGATGCGCAATTGGAAGATGAACGTGAACTCTGCTACGGGGCAAAATTCTTCTGGGAGCGGGAACAGACGACTGAAGCGTGGAATGTCGTGGCTGAGAAGCTCCTGGAACGGCTGAACCACTTTGAATGGGCGGAAGGCGAGGACAGTTTCTCACGGGATTACCGCCGGGACCGCCTGAGTGACTGGGTCATCCGCGCTCTGGAAAACGCTGGCCGGCATGAGGAGATCATCCCCCTCTGTGAACGAGAGGCAGAGAAGACGGGAAGTTATATCCGGCTGGTCAATTTCCTCAGCAAGGCTAAGCGGTGGGAAGAGGCAGAACGATGGATACACAAAGGGATCAAGGCCACTCAGAGCCGGTGGCCGGGCATCGCCAGCGTGATGCGTACTGCCTTACGAGAGATGCGGGAAAGGGAAGGTGATTGGCTGCGTGTCGCCGCCTTTCGGGCCGAGGATTTTTTTCGAGAGCCGACACTCAATACCTTTCAGGAGTTGGGGAAAGCAGCCAAAAGGGCTAAAGTCTGGCCAGCGGTCAGGACAGCCGCCATGCGCTACCTGGAAACCGGTAAACTTCCCCGGACCAATTCTCCCTGGCCATTGCCCGAGACTGGTGTGATAGGGTCCGTCGAGCGCGGGGAAAGGGGATTCCCCCTGACCGATACGCTTATCGACATTGCCATTTTAGAAAACCGGCCTGAAGATGTAATCCGCTGGTATGACCAGCGCAAACCAAAGGAAACGGGTTGGTGGTGGCGTGGGTTCCAAGATGATAATGTTGCAGAGGCGGTAGTGGATTGTTATCCCGACCGGGCTCTGGAGATCTGGAAAAAGCTTGCCGAAAACCAGATCGCCCTGACAAAGCCGAAAGCTTATGAGGCCGCCGCTGAATACCTGAATAAAATCAACCGTGTGCTGAAACAACTGGGAAGGGAGAAGGAGCGGCAGAGTTATCTTGCAGAACTCCGGGAGGTCAACGCCCGGAAGAGGCGGCTTCTCGAAATTCTCGACAGCCTTACCGGGAGACGAATCGTAGAAGGGTCGTAGATCCTCCGGCTCAAGCCACTAGGGCGGGTTTCAAAAATACGAAAAACTGTGCCATGGAAGGAGATGATGAATATGGAGGATAAAGAAAGCCGAAAAGAATATATGCTAAAGGAAGTCGAGATAATTCAGGAAATCATAAAACGGATGGCATTTAATTCCTTATTGCTATTAGGATCAGAGACAAAATGGAGATAGTTCCCAGTGACCTTCTACACAGAACCCACGTATTATATGAAGACTGCGCTATCCGATCTTCAGGGTGCTTGGCAGAACCTGCGTGACGCAGTAGTTGAAGCTCACCCTTTCGCAGAATCTGGGAGGCTGTTATTTCACATAGACGAAGGAATGAGTTGGGAAAATGTACGAGATTTAGATAGTATGCGTAAGACATTGGTTTTAATTCGAAATATAACTGCTCAGTCGCAAGTTCCTGATCAAGTGTCTGAATGGGTAGAAATGGTATGGGAAACCCTCGAAAAGGTTTTTGCAGCCGTTGCCAAAGGTGGAGTAATCTAATCCTTTGCCTCGTTTTGTAGGTAATATCCTTTACCTAACCAGTCAATCCGGCGTATGCGGTAAACCGCACCGGTGATTTCGGTCGTTAATCTACTGAGGTAATCCAGCACGATCGGTTCATTTCATTGGAACGAGGTAGCATGGCAAAGAGACAAAAAAGGTGGATCTACAAACCCCCAAGACAGCCCAAGCTCAGGGTACCAGATGCTGTTAAGATGGACGTGGAAGCAAGGGCGAGCAAGCTGATTGAGTCCGTTCTAAAGCCGAACCACGTCAAGCCTGCGCCTAAAAATGAGCGCTTCAACTACATTGTGGACCTTTACACAAAATGGTACCGCAACTACTTTTACTTCTGTGCGAAGTATCGCTGTCCTGGCCCGAATGCCATATCGCCATTCTTTGAAGCGAAGTTTGCTCGTCTGGAATACGTCGGGAATGGTCGTTTTAACCTCTCCTACATGAGATACACGGGGCAGTGGTGGGAGATTTATACCAAATTATCCTATGATGAATGCTTGGCAGCCATCAAGGATGAACCTTACTTCTTGCCGTAAAGAAAGGAGCCGACGTTAGGTGTGTCATAGGCCAGAGATCATGACGATTTCTAAAAAAGATATCTTAGCGAGGCATTTTGTTCAAAAATCGTATAGTTTTGAAAGCACGCTGAGAGAGGAGGGAAAATACCCCGTGGAGAAATTCCTTACCTTTGTCAAGGCAGCCCCGATACATTGACACTACAAGTGAGGACAAATTGGTTCATAAAGAGGTAGTTTGTATCATTAATGGGATTGGGCTCACGCAGGGGTTACGGCTTGAACGTGAGAGAATCCCAGAAGGAACTTTGTAAGAAGAAGATCGCCTGGAGGGTCGATTTTTCGCAAGATATGATTCACATTTTGAAGGTTACGACCCCCTTAGCCTGTAATCTTTCGCCTGGAAGCTTTACTGCACCTAACCGGAGCATGTAGGTGACGCGGTACCGCGAGCGGCTGATGCCTGCCGTTGGAGCGCGAGAGGAAGATATCTTCGGATGGCGAAAAAGAAGAAGATCCCCGAGAGGTATCAGGTTTGGATTGATGTTCGCAAGAGATATCGTCTTTCTCATGCTCACATCCAAATGGCAAGAGAGCTCGGTATGAATCCAAAGAAATTTGGCAAAATTGCAAATCACAAGCAAGAACCTTGGAAAGCGCCGCTACCAATCTTCATCGAAGACATTTATTTTAAGCGTTTTGGAAGGACACGACCGGATGGAGTAAAAAGCATTGAGCAACTCTACAAAGCGCAGGAAAAGAAGAAAGCACAGCGCCGTGCACGTAAACAATTGAAGAAACAGGCCGTTACAGCAAACAAAGGCAAGAGCAATTTAGCTTCTCAATGTAGCTGACTGGCATATAGCTGCGTTGTTTGTCCGAGGCTTAGCTCGATCGTGATATACTTGAAGCATCGCAATGCCAGAAGTTTACAAAATTTATCTTAAATTGATATCCGCAACCGCCGAGACCGGGAAAACTGCGTTCCGCGAGGACACCTGAGGTGTTATTCTATGAGGGGTTCACCCAGCCGAGACATTTGGGCCTTTGCGGTCTTTCCTTCCAGGGCTGAAGTATTCCATTTGGCCAAGGCCTTCCACGCAACATCATATGCGTTTCCCGCACTCCAGAAAAGCCATCCGCGGGCCTTTGACTCGCTTAAAGCACGGAGTTCCTCCAAAATATAATTCTCACCGAATCTACTGGTCCCGAATGGAAAAGCTTGAATCCAGGGCCGAAGGGTCACATCTTTTCCCTCGAGAAGTGCGGAGAATTTTCGGCACGTTTCGGAGACTACAATGGACGGTTGATCACCCGGATTTGCGATGTTTTGAAAGGCACCATAAAAATGGGAGGGATAGATCATGGGGCTCATTACATCACAGTATCCTGCTAAATCCCCTATTTTTTGGCCTGTCGTCTGGATATCCTCTGCATGTTCCCATCCCATGACCCCAAAAACATCAACGGATAAGAGGAGTTTATAGGGGGCTAATTCCTCCCGGGCCTGTGCGAGAAAGGAGGTAATGACCTGGGATTTTGAGATCTCCTGCTCTTCAAAGCTATCTTCAAAGTAATATATGGCATCGCGAGTATCTCCCATGGCAGGGAAACGGATGTAATCGAACTGAATTTCATCTACTCCCATCTCAGCCAATTCCCTGGCGATGTCGAGATTGTACCTCTGGACAGTCGGATGAGACGGGTCGACCCATGCTCGTTTGCCGTTCTCCAACCATGGTTCTCCGGTGGAAGCGGAGCGAACGGCCAGGTCGGGTCTCTTCACCGCCAGGAGAGGATCGTAGAAAAGAACGAGGCGGATGACGACGTGGAGTTCCTTTTCGTGCAAATAGTGAAAAAGCTCGGGTGGATTTGCGATGATGGGGTTGGCACTTGCCTCGATTTCTCTGGCCAGAGTTACCCGCGATGGATATGAGAGTTTCCCCGACATGTCCTTCCCATCGAGGATGACGGTGTTGCCCCCAAGGGCGATCAACCTATCGAGCAGTCGGTTCATTTTCCGACAACCCGCGGAATAACGGTTGAGGTAGATCCCTTTAGCCTCGAAGCCTCTATCCTTCGGAATAGTCTTGGAAATCAGAGGAGTCGATCGCACCGACGGAATCAGGAGCTGCTGATTTGGACGAATCATCGTTCCCGTGAGGTTGTTTCGTTCCTTAATTTTCTGAATTAAGTCTTTTACCGTGTAGGCTTCTGTCAGTGGCAAATAGAGGCGTGCAATCTTGGAAAGCGACTCGCCGGGTGAAACCACGTGAAGAAACTCGGCGTCGTTTTCGTAATCTCTTGCAAGAATTGTACAAGGGAAAAGGAGAACGATGGATATGAGGAGCCCGGGGAGGTAACAGAGGGTTTTAAGGGGGCAGGGTTTTTTCAGCATGCTGACACCTGATCGGCTCACGGACTGAACCCGCCCCTGGGGGTATTAACTGCAATAACTGTGCCCAAGCTTGTGTGTCCGGGGTTGACGGCCCCTTTTTCTATCAATTGATGTCTTTTTTGGAGATGCTCCCAGACCCTTGTTCATAGGTATCAATTGCGATATCCTTGGATTGGAATGGCAAGCCGTTTTCTCGCGGGTGAAAGGTGTCACCATCTCGCTGATGTGGCGGACTTGACGGCGCTGTGAGCTCACAGGGGGAAAAATGAAGAAGATAGAGAAGATAGCAGTGTTGGGCGGTGGGAACGGGGCCCATGCCATGGCCGCTGACTTGGCTCTGAAGGAGTTTCAGGTAAGGATATGCGAGGCCCCGGAGTTTGAGGCCAACTTCCGTGCTACCTTAGAGCAGCAGGGAGTGAAGCTTATTGATGCCTGGGGGGAGGAGAAATTTGTACGGGTTTATCGAGCAACAACGGATTTCAAGGAGGCGGTTGAAGGTGTGGATTACATCATGTTGGCCATCCCGGCTATGGGGCACGAACGATTCTTCAGTGCGATAATGCCTTATCTTGAGGACGGCCAAACCATCGTTAGCTGGCCGGGCAACTATGCGGCACTGCGGTTTTCGGCTATGTTCCGGGAGAGCAAAATTCACAAGAAGATTACCCTCGCTGAAGGGCATACCCTTCCATGGGGCTGCCGGATGGAGGATGCGGGGAGGGTAAGGATATTCGTTGAAGCCTGGAAGCTTCTGGTAGCGGCCATGCCCGCAAGCGAAACCGAGCGCGTACTGACTGATCTCAGGACCCTGTATCCCGTAGCAGCGGGTGAAAATGTCCTCGCTACCTCCATGAACAATTTGAATCCCATTGTTCACCCGGTAGGGTGTGTACTCAACGCCGGTTGGATTGACACCTTGGGGAAGGACTTCTATTTTTACCGTCATGGAACTACACTCTCGGTAGCCCGGGCGATCAGAGCTGTTTACGAGGAAGTGAAGAGGGTTGCTGAGGCCATCGGTGTGAGAATGCTCGAATATCCCGAAGAGACCTTCTGGTCCAAGAGCACTATTATGTCTCACTACTTTAAGGCACCCTTCGATAAAGAGGGAGTAGTAGCTTGTATCTCTGGTCCTTCCTCAATGGAGGCGAGGTATGTCATCGAGGATATCCCCTACGGCTTGGTACCGATAGGTCTGCTGGCACATCAGCTTGGCCTAGCTACTCCAATCATCGATGCGGTTATTGAAATAGCCTCCATCATTAACCAGAAGAACTACTGGGAAAAGGGGAGGTCACTGCAAGTATTGGGAATAGCTGGGCTTGATCGAAATGAATTAAGGCAAGTACTTGAACGTGGATTTGGATGACGCTATATCTTCGCCCAGTCTGAGCCCAAAGGAAATCTGCGCTCTGACAGAGATCTCGCCTCAAAGATGATGGCTTCGTAAAAAGTCCAACTTCCGTTCGACATGCTCACGGCCCTGAGCAAAGCCGAAGGGCTGCGTTGCGCTGCATCCTTCGTCATTGCAGCGTACTGTAAGTACGCCTCATTCCTCAGGA
>JBGVTJ010000320.1:0-25229 GCA_041862515.1 Thermodesulfobacteriota bacterium
GGCGAGTTTTGGATTTGCAGTGAAGCGAACTGTAGAATGGTCCAAAATTCTTTTCAGTGAGCGAAAGGGAATTTGGGCAACAGACCCGAGCAACCGAAGGGACAACGGTGTTCACTTATGAGAAATAGGTTAGAAAAACCCCCTCTCTAAAAGTCAGGAAACTCCAGTTGTATTGACTGTCATTTCGCCTATTCCCATTCTCTCAGTCCTATTATCCCCACAAGGCTCATAAAAAATCACGAGACATCCGTCTCTGCTGCCTCTCCAGGAGGGATGGGGTTACCCGTTCGTCTTCGAAACGATTTCCGATGTTTGTTTCGAGATATGGTCACTTGAGAGCCCGAGATTAAACGCATTGCTTCCCCTCTTTTTTCCGAACGGTCGCCCTATCTACTCGCCGTTCCGGCTGTGAAAATCCCAAAGTCGTAGTTCCACTTCGTCAATTCTTGCGTGGGGAGGCCGTAAGAAAGATGAAATCGTAAAAGGGCAGGAGCGTCTCTTCCCTCAAGCCTAAGTAAGAACATCATCAGGACGATATCGATCAGGGGGGAATCGATCACATGCAGAAGAGGTGGGGAGTGACTGTGAAAAAAATTTTTGAACAACGGAGGCCATCGCCGTTTGGGAACATCACCCCTTTCCGTTCCTCAGTGCCCATATTCCCCTTGCCCATACAAGAACTGAGGGACGTCTTCATCTGTTACCCCTGTTTTCCAGGACAAACCCCCTGAAGAAAAATACAAGGATTTGCCGGGGTGAATGCCCTACCCCCTCACCGCAGTTATCCCCACGGAAATCTGGAGGTTTCCCTGAGGCCCCTACACCATATCCTTCAGGACCTTGGGAGAGATGAAGATCAGGAGGTCCTCCTTCACAAAGGTCTTCCTTTCAAACTTGAAGAGCCAGCCGAAAACGGGGATTCTGGAGAAGAAGGGAATTCCCCTATTGCTTGTGCCCTCATCAATGTCATAAACCCCCGCGATGACGATGATGTCGTTGTCCCTGACTAGGACTTCGGTTACGGCTTCCTTCTTCTTGATGGTGGGAACGCCCTGAACCACCCGATCGAAATCCGGCTCGTCATTGGAGGCCTTGATCTTCAACTTGATATTTCCATCGTTGGTTACATGGGGGGTTACCGTCAATTTCAGGTTAGCCTCGATGAACTCCGTGGTAACCGTGCCCTCTTCTGTAATCTTCAGATACGGGATCCTGTCCCCTCGTTCGACGTAAGCCTCCGTATTGTCCAGGGTGGCAATCCTCGGGCTCGATATGACCTTCCCATGGCCTGAATCTTCCAGGGCCTGGAGGGTGATATCCAAGTTCCTCAATCCCGCCATATCCGAGAGCCATCCGAAACTGATGGCCCCCCGGGGGGCATCCACGGGGAGATTGATCAGGGTATCGGTTCCCAGGAGCCCTCCGGAGAGGGTGGATGTCCCCTGGGGGTTGTCTCTTTTCCCGTGTACCTTTGTGGCCGATCCCCCCCAAACCACCCCGATTTCCCTGGTAAAATCGGCGGAGGCTTCGACGATCCTCGCCTCGATTAGGATTTGAGGGGTCTTGGTATCGAGGGATGTGACCAATTCCTTTGCCTCATTTATGGTGGGCCTGATATCCTTAACGACGAGCACGTTGGTACGTTGATCTACGGTGACACTCCCCCGTTCGGTCAAGATCTCCTTGACCTGGTTTTCTAGCTCCTTGGCCGTGGCGTAGTTCACGGGTATGAGCTCCGTGCTCAAATCCTCCAGCTTCTCCTTGGTCCTCCGGGCGGCTAACGCCTCTTCCTCTTCCTTTTTCAATTTATCGATGGGGGCCACCCGGATTACGTTACCGATCCTCACCTTGCCCAAATCGTTGGACTGTAAAATGATATCCAAGGCTTGATCCCACGGGACGTCGACGAGACGTATGGTAACCTTACCCTTTACATCTTCACCGGCGATGACGTTGAGATCGCTCACCTCGGCGATCAATCTCAGGATATTGTTGATATCGGCGTCCTTGAAATCCAGGGATAACTTCTTCCCTGTGTACCGCTTCTGGACGGCCACCGCTTCCAGGATGCTTTCCCGTTTCTTCAAGGGCTCCGGAGGGATTTTTTCTTTTTCAGCCTCTTTTTGCACGGGGGCGGCAGCCTCTTTTTTGGTCCCTTTTTCAGCAGGAACAACAGCCTCCTCTGCGGCTTTTGGGCCTTCCTGAGCAATCTTTTCTCTTTTGATAACCCGGGGGGTCTCTGGGGAGTTCTCTGCGCTCTCGGCAGCCTTGACCTTAACCACCTGAGATTCCGGTTTTGCCCCTTCGGTTTCAGGCACCTCCACCTTCGCCAGCTGTGACTGATGTGGTTCGGTTTCTCTGGTGGCTTGTCCATGGCCAATGGGCTTTGCCGGTTTCTCAAAATCCAGGTAGATCCTTTTGCCCTCCTGTACTGCCTCGAAATCCACACCTTCCCTGAGGCGAACGATGATCCTTACATCCCTGGAAGTCTCCGACTTCACATTGTAGAGGCTGATATAATCAACGGCACTATCAAATGCCTTGGTGTCCACCTCCCTCTTCAGTCTTTTTGGCACCTTCATCTTTTTCAGATCTAGGGCCACCGTCCTTTCTGATATTTTGAAGACATCGTAGGTGGCCGCATCAGAGGTGGAGACGATGATCCTCGATTTGTGGTCCATCTGTTTAAAATCGATTCCAGTCAACATCCCCACTCTCTCGAGCTTCGGGGAAACTCCCTCGGTCAGACCAAAGGAGACAACCAATCGGTTCTCGGCCTTATGGATCTGAAACCGTGGCACTTGGGGTGTAGTCGAATCGAAAACAAATCGGGTCTTCTTGGGATGTTTCCCCACCCGTACCCTCTTCAGGAGGGGGTGGTCAATCTGGATGACGTTCTTCGGATATTCCTTTTTCACATTCCAGATATCGATTACGAGGCGCGAAGGCTTTTCCAGTTTGAAGGAGTTGTAATTCTCTATCTTTCCGTCCGCAATCAAGGTTACGTGGACCGCCTTCTCCCTCTTATCTACGCGAATTTGGGTGATCTTTTCCGCCTTCGCCTTTACCTTTAGGGCCTCCGGAGGGATCTTCTCCTCAGCCACCTCCATCTTCTCCTTTGCCTCCAGCACCCCCGCTCGCTCCACATCCACAAAGAGCTTCTTCTCGACTTTGGTGATGTTATAGTTGACCGTCTGGGTTAAACCGATCTCAACCCTCCCCTTGTCCTCAAATTGACCGATGTCGATCTGCGTCAAGGTGCCATTGTTCACCTCGATGGGAACGGGGATAGCCTCAAATTCACCGTTGGGAACATCGATGGCGATTCTGAGGGGATCCGTCAAAAGCTTAAAGAAGGTATATTTGAGGGGTTCGGATCCCTCTATTATGACACGGGTGTAATTGGGCTCCTCACGGAAACTGATCTCCTTGATCTTGATGGGCACCCCCTTCAGTGTCTCCGGTGCCATTAGTTTTGTTGGTCCACGAGCACAGCTGCCGAGAGCGTAGATGGAAAAAATGAGACCCAAGGCGCAAACCCATCGAACTGGCTTCTTAAAAAATAAAGGTTTCATTTTACTCCCCCTTCCTCAGGCTTTTTCAAACGAATAGAAATCTCTCTCTCTTTGATCTCGCCGAATATATTCTTGTGTGTTTGTTTGATGATTACTCGGTCATCGTGGATCTCTTTAACGCGCCCGTTTTCACGGCCAATGAGGGTACCCTTGGTGATAATAAACCCCTTTCCGCTGGCATCTTCTACCAAAGCCCGATATCCCGCCGCTCCTTTCAAAATCCCCACGAGCTTCAATTCACTCACGTCATACCGCTGAAGAGGGGTAAGACGGGCTGTGGGGATCTGTTTCTTGGGTCCCAGGGTGATAAAGGGCTTAAACGGGTCTCGTTTACCCGCTGGGTTATAGCTATAGACAGGTTCCTTCTTTTGGTCTGTAACCTTTTCTGCCACCTTTTCTTCCTTCTTTTGGGCGGGTAGCCTTTCGGGTCGCTGCCTCTTTACCACGGTCGGTTTAGCGGGTTTCGATCCGCCCTCACAACCCCAGATGAGGAGAAGGGCAATACCCGCTACAAAGAGGGTTTTGAGGTAGTATCCTCCAATGAGCTTATTTCTTGCGCAGAAATTGCGGCAACTTTTCACTGCCCTCCTCCTTGGCCTCCTCTTTGGCCTCCTCCACTGTCTCGAGAAAACGAAACGTGGTGGCCAGACACGAGGTCTTCAGCACCGTCTCGTCTCCTGTGTACTTTACATCTCCCATGGAGAAGTTGAGGATGTTGATGATTCTGTCCAGTTTGCTGATCTTATCGAAAAAGACGGCCACGTTGTGATAGCTCCCCAACATGGTCAACTCCAAGGGAACCCGGGCATAGAATTCCTGAGATTCCGCGGATTTTGCTTTGCCGGGTTTTTGTTTGTCGGTTGCTTTGGGTTGTGTTCCGACGCGTTCTTCCGGTTTTGGTTTAAAGAGGAGAAATTCCAATCCCGATCCTTTCCCCAAGCTTGAGATATTTCGAAGGAGGCTTGGAATCTCTTTCTTGTTGGGAAGTTGGGCCAGGGCTAAGGCAAGCTGTCTTTGTAAGCTCTCGTCCTCTTTCCGAAATTTCGCCAGCTCTCGTTTGACGGCCACGCCTTCCTCCAACTCCTCGTTTAACTTGCCGAGCTCCTGCCTCATGCCCCTCAACTTCTCCTGCTGGGGGAGGTAGAGGAGATAGCCGTAAATGCCTGAGATAAGCACTACGAAACCGAGCAGGATAAGAGCTTTCTTCGACGCGGGTAACTTGACAATGGAATCCATCGAAACGGCCATGATATCCCCCTTCACTGTATAACGGTACTGGTGATGGTAAATTTCTTGATGTTGATGTCGGCCCCTTCAGGTTTGAACCGCTCGGTAACGATCAATTCGACACCGCCAAAATATTTCGAGCGCTGAAGATTGGTCATGAAATTGGCGATCATCTCATCGTCCAGCGCCCATCCCCCTATTTCTAATTGAGATCCCGATTTCTTCAGTGAGCGGAGAGACATCTTATCCGTTATGTGAGTGCTCAATTCATCCAAGATCTTCACCGGCATCGCTTTATTCTTCTCCAATTCATTGATGACGGCCAATTTCTTCTCAAGAAGCTTTATGCTCGCCTTATACTTCGCAATCTGTTGTTTCAGAGCCCTCAGCTTCTCTAACTCAACCTTGCGATCGTCGATCTGACGCTGCAGCCCTCTCGATTGGTTCACGTATATCCATTGAACGAGCCCGATGAGGAAAAAGAGCAAAACCAGGACGAAGACGAAAATGGAAATCTCCTTGCGAAGGCCTGCTCTTCTCCTCACGGCCCTCGCCATCAATAAATTAATTCGTATCATTTGTCCCCTACCCTCCTTAAGGCTAGGCCAACACTGACGGCCATAATTGGTTCCATTTCCTTGAGATAATCAATGTCCAAATCCCTCTTGGAACAGTTGATCTCCTTGAAGGGATTGGCGATCTCGACTGGGATGCCGGCCTGTTCCTCGATGACCTTTTCAATACCACTTATCTTCGCGCAGCCTCCGCTCAAAAATACCTTATCGACTTTTTCCTGGGAGCTCGTGGAGTGGAAGAAGTCCAATGATTTTGCAATCTCGGTGGCCAAAGAGTTTAAGGACGAATTGAGCACTTCCTGTACCGCCCTTTGACTGGTTTCGTCTATTTTATTGCCCAATTTCAAGGCCTCGGCTTCGTCAAAATCCACATTGAGTTGCCTTTGAATCTCCTCGGTAATGGAGTTTCCACCCGTAAATATGTCCCTGGTGAAGGAAGAGACCCCTCTTTTGAGAATATTGATATTCGTTACACTCGCCCCGATATTGGCAAGCGCAATAACCTCATCTCGGGTTACGGGGTAATTCACCTCGAACATATTTTCGATGGCAAAGGAATCAATATCAACAATAACGGGATGTAAGCCCGCCTCGACGATCACGGACAGATAGTCATTGATGATGTCCTTTTTTGCCGCCACCAATAAAACGTCCATCATTTCCTCGTTTCCCTCAGTGGGACCAATAATTTGAAAATCGAGGTTTACGTCATTGATGTCAAAGGGAATATAGCGTTCCGCTTCCCACTGGATAGATTCATCGAGCTCATCTTCTGTCATCACGGGGATGTTGATCTTCTTGACGATTACGGAATGACCGGATACTGAAGTCACCACATCCTTGGTCTTTATCCTCAAAGCACCGGCCAACCCTCTGATCGATTCAACGATGGTTACTGAATCCATGAGGGCTCCATCGACAATACCCTCTGGGGGTAAGGGAGCAATACCGAAGTTCTTCAACTGATAGCCCCCTCTCAGCTCCGCCAGTTCCAACAATTTAATGGAACTGGAGCCGATATCTAATCCGACCACGTTGCCTTTTCTTGAAAATAGCATGGGTTTGCTCCTTCCGTCTGTGTTCAATCCCCCCGGGAGTAAAACACGCCTCTTTCGACGAGCTCAATACGAGCAAAATGCTTGATCGAATTCGCCAGTCGAGGCACTAGGCTGCAGCAAGGGAATATTTCTTGAGCTTCTCCCTCAAGGTGGACCGAGAGATCCCCAACATCCTTGCGGCCTTCGATTTATTCCCATCCATCATCATCAGGACATCTCTTATGTGTTTCCTCTCCACGGCTTCCAGGGCGAGATCCTCGGTTTTATCTGATGCGTGATCACCGAAACCGGCCATTTGACCCTTCCTGAGCTCAATGGGCAAGTGATCGGGAAGTATCTCATGGCCATTGGATAAGATCATCGCCCGCTCGATAATATTCTTCAATTCCCTTACGTTTCCGGGCCATTGATAATTGAGCAAATACTCGCTTGCCGCCTCCGTTATTCCCATTACGGTCTTTCCCAATTCCCTATTGTTTTCCTCAATAAACAGGTTCGCCAAAAGCAAGATATCTTCCCTTCTCTCCTTAAGGGGTGGCATTTCGATGACCATGACCTTTAAGCGGTAATACAGGTCCTTTCTAAACTGTCCCGCGTTGACCAAGGCTGATAAGTCTTTGTTAGTGGCAGCTATGATTCGGACATCAACGCTGATCTCCCTTTCCCCCCCTACCCTCATGAAGCTTTGGCTTTCCAAAACCCTCAAAAGCTTCGTTTGGAGGTAGGACTTCATCTCAGCAATTTCGTCCAGGAAAATCGTTCCCCCATTAGCCAATTCAAAAAGGCCCTTTTTCGTTCCCTTGGCATCGGTGAAAGCCCCCTTTTCGTAACCGAAGAGTTCGGTCTCAAGCAAATTTTCAGGGATCGCGCTGCAATTGATCTTCATCAGCGACTTATTGGCTCTCTTACTCCTATTGTGAATAGCATTGGCAGCCAATTCCTTTCCAGTGCCGCTTTCCCCCTGAATTAAGACGGATGTCCTCGGGGTTTGGCTGATCATCTCGATCAGCTCCATGACATTCTTTATGAGGGGACTATTGCCATAAATTTCTATGCCCTGATGCTTTTCCTTCCCCTGCCGCCGTAACTGGCGGATCTCATTTTTTAGGTTCTGCGTCTCCAGGGCCTTTTGGATAAGGATTTTCAGCTCTTCCAACTCAAAAGGCTTATCGATGTAATCGTAAGCCCCTGACTTCATTGCCATGACTGCGGTTTGGACATCGGAATAGGCGGTCATTACGATAACCATCAGGTCGCTCTCAATCTCCTTTATGCCTTTTAGAACATCAAGTCCATCCATATCGGGAAGTCGGATATCCAGTAAAACCAAGTCAAATAACTGCTCCTTAATAGAAGATATCGTCTGTCCCCCTGTCTCCGCGGTAGAAACCGCATATCCCTTTTTTTTGAGGACATCGGAGAGCGTTTGCCGCATGACCTCATCATCATCCACAACTAATATGACCGGTTTCATTCTCTCCCCTCATCGGGCTATTTCGGCAGCGTAAGGATAAAGGTCGTTCGCTTATCCAGCTTACTTTCGACCCTTATGCTCCCTCCATGCTTCTTGATGATTTGATACGTGATGGATAACCCCAAACCGATTCCCTTTGGGCGAGTGGTAAAAAATGGATCGAAAATCTTGTTGATATCCCGGGCTGGAATTCCTCTTCCCGTATCGGAAATCGATATTCGAACGTAATCCTTCCCGGGATTGATTAATGGGGCCAATGCGATGGGCTCCGTTTTAATTTTCAATTCCCCACCATTTGGCATCGCCTGAATTGCGTTTAGAAAAAGATTGAGGAAAACTTGGTGCATCTGATTAAAGTCCACCCTGACCTTCGGTAGGTTGGGGGCGTATTCCTCGATAAAATTGATACCTCTATTGGCGATATCCTTGATGAGAAGCGGAATGATCTCATTGACGATGTCCCTGATATTACAGACCACCGGGTTCAACTTCTGAGGCTTGGCGAAGGAGAAGAAAGTTTTCAGCAGACCGTTCAGCCGATCGATTTCCTTGGTGATCCGATTGAGATACTCCCTCTTGGGGTCATCCTGCCCCATCTCCTCACCCAGTGCTTGGGCCGTGGTTTTTATCCCAGCCAAGGGATTTCGAATCTCGTGAGCGATTCCTGAGGAGAGCTCACCCAAGGATACCAATCGATCCATGCGGATCATCTCTTCCTGTAGTTTGAGGACATTGGTCATGTCCCTGAAACTGATGATCTTACCGATTCTCCCGCCACGGGAATCCAGGTGGTTGGTAATATTAAACCCAATGGGAATTTGGGCCTTATCCTTTCTTAATATGATACCCTCCCTTCTCGAATCCATTTCACCGTCATTCGTAAAGGGAGTGGGCATCATCTGCTTCTTCTCCCTCAGGGAAAATATCGTCAGGGGTTTTCCAACCACCTCTTTCCGTGAGTATCCCAGGATTTTCTCCGCCGCTCGATTAAAATAGGAGATCTTGTCCTTTGTATCCACGAGAATGAGGCCGCTACTAATACTATGGATGAGGCTTTCGGCAAAGGCCCTGAGCTGCTGAGCCTCCTCGTTCAGCCTCTGCACCTCCAACTCCATGGCCCTTAATTCATCGCCCCGATTAACCTTGTCCTTCGATGACTCTGGAGATTGTCGTGTTGCCATATCCATTCAATCACTTCTAAGGGCCTTTACCCATTAACAATCAGATTTGAGCGCGGGCCTTTAATCCCTCTATATTCAGGATATAAACCATTTTACCGCTTTCCAGATTCGATATGGCCGCTATATATTTCGACCCCTTTTTCTCCTGCTCCGCCGCCTTTACGAAAAGGCTTTTATTCCTCAATACCCTATCCACCAATACGGCAATAATTTGGTCCCCTTCCCCTACGAGAACAATCCCCTGGGGCCTCGTCCCCCCTGTTATAGCGAGGTTGAATACCTTGTATAGTTTAACCATGGGGATTCTTTTCCCTTTCAG
Organism: Thermodesulfobacteriota bacterium; assembly: GCA_041862515.1. GTDB lineage: Bacteria > Desulfobacterota > BSN033 > WVXP01. Next base: position 9,410 of record JBGVTJ010000320.1, read on the forward strand.
CGTAATGGAATCCTGCAAGGCAATATTCTTAGCGTAAGCGTCGGCAAGGTTATAGTATTTAATCACGGAGTCGCTGGGAATACCAAATATTCGATTTTGCGTCTCAACGAGCAAAACCCTCTCTACCCCATATAACCTTTGCCCGAATACTTCCCTCTGAAACTGCTCAGAAATGTCGCCCAAACCCTTGAAGCACGTCCTCAGGTAATCCTGGATTCTTTCCAATTCATCCGATAATCCCATCATCCCGTCATCGAATATGAGCTCCTCCTTCATCCCCTTGAATTGGTGAAGGGCCCTCCCCAATCGGTTTTCCCCTTCGCATAACCTCATCCGATCTCTTTCCAAATCCGAACAGAGCTTCTGAAATATCTTGTCTTGAGCCTTGTCCTTTCTTTCACCCCTCGCTAGTCCCAAAAGTTGAAAGTGGGAATTGATGCCTTCAACTACTAGGTTCTTGAATATGGTCTGCTCCCCTTTCTCCGTGGTCAGGAATTTTATGACTTCCTTTCCATCTTGCAAGAATCTCAGGGCTTCCGGCGTAATGCTCTTTTCATCATTGAGTAGATAGAGCGAAACCTTGCCCATCATGTTGATAATCTTCAAAAGGGAATCGTTATCCCTGTAAGCGGCTTTCAACCCGCCCAAAGCCGCAATAATTCTCTTCAGGATATCGCTATTGAATTCCCACTCCAGGGAAAGGAGTTCTACTTCCAAAGTCTCAACATCCTTGGGCAGCCTTTCCTCTTCTAAAGGCTTTTCGATGGGCTCGGTTCTCGTCGGGGGCGTTCCGATCTCCTCCATTAAGGGTTCGAGCTCTGGAGCGATTGCCACCTCTTCTTTTAGGGGTTCGGCATCCGGGGTGATCGCTCGAGGCTCGTCATGCTCAAGGGACTCCTCCATCACCTCGGGGGAAATGTCGGGAATGGGTTCTGCCTGTATGGAGACGCCTGGTTTCCTCCCCGCCGGTCCAATCCCTGCATCGGCACCCTCTTCCACGAAGAGAGCATCCACCGCCGATTCGATCTCTTCATCCAGATCTTCTATGCCGTCTTTTCTCATAAAAACCCAACCCTATCCGAAGAAGGTGTTCCCGGAGATCGTTTAAAGTCGATCCATGGAGAGAACCTTTCGACTAACATCCTTTACAACCAATTTACTGATTTCCCTCAATGTCTCGAAAACCCCGAACCCTTTCAAAGCACTGGCCTCAACTGTCGGAACCTTAAGCATCGAGTTCAGATCTTTTTCGAGGACCTCCACGGGAAGAAGTTCGGAGTCGGTCCCCCCTAAATCCCTCTTATTGTACTGTATGACTAAAGGGACGGCTCGAATGCTCAGCCTCTTTTCGGCCAAATTCTTGGCCAAGTTGATCAAGCTCTCGATATTCTTCTTTCGCTGTACCTTGAGGGAATCCGCGACGAATACTACCCCGTCCACCCCTTTTAGTACCAGCTTTCTGGTGGCATCGTAGTGAACCTGTCCCGGAACCGTATAGAGCTGTACCCTGATGTCAAAGCCCCTAATCTTGCCGAGATTGAGCGAGAGAAAGTCGAAGAAGATGGTCCGATCTCCTCCCTTCGTGTCGATGGAGACCATTTTTCCCCTGGTCTTGTCTGAAGTCGTGCTGTAGATATATTGCAAATTGGTGGTCTTACCGCAGAAACCGGCCCCATAATAGACGATCTTGCATTGAATTTCATCTTTACTGAAATTGATAAACGGCATACTAGATCACTCGGGGTTCATATATTTGGATCTTTCGAAAATCGAGGAAAAGATCTCTAAAAGTTCGTCGGTAACCTTGTTTACCCTCAGCCTCACCAATCCAAGGGAGGTCTTATTATCGAAGATAGTTACCACGATGAGATGTTCACCCACCCCCGAAAAATAGATATTCTCCTTATTTCCCTTATGAAAAAGGAGGTTGAACTCCTCTTCCCCAAGGAGCTTTGCAATTTCCGCGGTTGCCCCGAAGTTGGCTGCCGTCAGGGCCGACAGCGCTGCAACATCCACCGCTGAGGGATTGCCACTATGTGCGATCAATTGACCGGATCTGTCGATGAGGAATACGCAATGCGCTGCTGCACTCGCTACCATCTTGCTCAGACAGTTATCGATCTTTGCTATGTCTTTACCGGAGAGAATAATATTCATCTTTTCGTGACAAAGTGTTTGCCGAAAATCTCGGGCAAAGCTCTCTCAAGGTTGAATTTTTTAATCTCTTTTCTGAAGTCGACCCTAATCTGATCCAGTTCCATCTTTAACTGATCCAATATCTTTTTTTTGGAGAACTTATTTGAGAGGGCCTCTATCGTTAGCCCTAAACATTCTCCCAATCCTTTGGTCAACTCATGGACATCCGTATTCCCCGTAAAGATGATTTTTCCCTCTTCATACTTGAACTCCGCGTCGAAAGGATCTAAAAAAGGATACTCATTGGACTTCTCTACCAATGCCTTTTTCAACTCGGAACTGAAGGTCCCCTTCTTGATTAATCCATCGACAACCGTCTCCATGGTGGAGATGGTATCTTGGAGTACCTTCAACAAGTCTTGAAGGTCACCCCCTTCAATGATCTCTGCCACGTTTTCCGAAGATGTGGGGAAATCAGCTCGGTAGACATGGAAAATGACCCCTGCCCCCTGAGCGTCTTCCAAGATCCGGCCCAAAAGGTTCCTTCCCGAAATGAGGTTTCCGTCCTTCCTGGTAAGGATCGTTTCGATGGGCTCCCCCTCTTGAAAGAAGATCACTCCAGTCCCCTTGCCATTCTTTAAGGCAATTTCGATATACCCCGTATGTCTTTCGTCGCCTAACTTATCTATTAATCGTTGCAGGCTCGTGAAGTCCGTGGAGAGATCCTTATAGAGGATCTCGCGTTTCAGCGTGCTGGCTAAAACTGTGACCATTTCAGGGGAGAGTTGATAAACGCTAATCACGCCGTCTTGCTCTTTTGCTTTGGATATGATATTGGTAATGGCTCGCTGCCCGATTCTCTTTCTGTCGCCCGTCTGCTCGATAGCATTAATGATATCCCCCGAATCCATAAAGAGGAAGGCTTCATAATCCAAAAAGCCGATTTTGACATATCCACTGAAATCCTCCGACTTCAGTGAAAGGAGCAAACCATTGAGGTTCGTATAAGAGGTGCTCAAGTTCTTATGTATTACTTCCCCTTTTGGAAAGATCATACCCCCTCTATCCCTTCCCCTGTCCGACATTATCCATCGTTCTTTTCAATAAAGCGAGGAAACGGTCGAAATGAGCCCCTCTTTTCAATACAATTTCGCAATAGTTGGACCCGTGCTTGAAGATCATCTTCCCCTGCGGGACATTTCCAAAGAGTACTCGATTAAGCTTACCCATTCTGAAGAAGTTTCCCACTCTCTCCCCAAATAACCCCAGGAAAGCGGTCAATACCCCTTCCTCTTCTATTTCGGCCATGGCTTCGAAGGCCTCCACCTTCCCACTTGTAGATGCCACTATGACTCCCTCGCATTCCGGGATCTCCATGATCTGCTTGCACATTCGATGGGATAGGTCCGCTTTCTCCGGTTCTGCTTTTTTCTCTCTTCCTTCCAAATGGTCAAATGCCCTATCCACTTGGCTTACCGGGGTCTCGGTCTCCTTGCTCCTTGGTCCTTCCGTCTTTTCAATTTTCGAACTTGTCGTTCCTCCTTCGTCTTTCCTCTTCATTCCCTCTACCAGCAAGTGTTCCCAGGTCGAGGAAATGGTCTCACGAGGTGGAAAGACCCCGATATTGGATACAAATTTCCCCTCCTGCCACCTAAGGATATTGTAGAAGGCCTCTTCTCCTACCATATCATCGCATTCTGCATGGACGATCTCCCCGTCATTAAAGTAGATTACTCCCCTGTGATCGTCTTTCGTAATGACTAAAGAGGTCGTTACACGGCCGAGACAATTCATTTGAACGATATCGGTCAATTGGAGGTCGAAGAGTTTCCCCTCGAACCCCCCTCTTTCCTTGATCAGATCCAAGATCAATTTTCTGATTTCATTGATTTCAAAAGGTTTTTCGATGTAATGAAGGGATCCCCTTCTGCTCGCCTCCTTTTGCACATCCGAAGACCCATAGGCCGTCATGATGATCACCTTCGTCTTCGGAAAATCCCGCTTAACTTGAACCAACAGATCCAGGCCATTGATATCCGGCATTCGAATGTCCGAAATAACCAAGTCAATGGGCATTTTGCTCAAAACATCGAGAGCCTCTTTTCCGTTGTTAGCGATCTCTACTCCGTATTTATCCCTGTCCCTCGAAAGGCTTTTAGCCATACTCCACGTGAGAGTCTCCTCGTCGTCCACGATGAGTACTTTTTTCAACTCATGTTCTCCTTCCCATTTACTTCCAGCCGAAACTCACCCAGAATTGCGCTTTTTCCTCAATCGCTCTATAGCCGCCTTTAGGCTCTCCTGCATTCTATCGAAAGATTCAGCCAGCATACCAACCTCATCGCTTGAATGTATCTCGATCTTGGTGTCCAAATCTCCTAGGCTCATCCGGTCGGCTGCATTTGTCAGGTATATTATGGGCTTAACGATTGTTCTCGAATAAATGGAGGTGACCAAGATGACCACGATGAGGGAAACACCCATCACAATGAGGAAGGGGATTCGTGTTCTTTCTACCTTGTTCATGATTCGTTGCTCGATCTCTTTGGCCGGCTTGGAGAATTCATCAATAGACGTGGTAGCCGCGACCACTAGATCGGTTCCCTCGATGGGGGTGCAGAACATGTACTTGCGCCTCCACACCCCATCGGGGTCATTCCAGTCATAGGAACCTTGAATTCTTCCCTTCAAACTCGCCTCTAAGATCGACCGGAATTCGGGGAGTTTTTCGGCTAACTGAAGGAGGTTCCTCCCGACGACCTTAGGGTTTTTGTTGAAACGGCTAATGGCCTTATTGTCGTGGACGGATGTATATCCCGATTTGCCCACTCCCACTTTTTGCACGGCTATAGTCTTGAGGGCGGGCGAGTTATAGAACTCCCCTTTGCTAAAATGTGGATGAGATCTAATGAATATCTCCATCTGTTTGGCAACATCCAGGGCCTTCTGCTTGACCATCTTCTCCCCCAAATCATTGAGGGAGCGGCTGCCTTCCTTTGTGGTTATGGATTTAATATCCTCGATCTGCAAGATGTAAATATATCCAATGACGATAAATGAGATGACGAGGGGAATCAAAATCCCGATGGTCAATTTGGTTAACAGGCTGATTCCTCTCCTTCGCGTTTCCCCCATGCCCCGGTCTCCTTATTGTTGAACCGTACTGATTTCCGACATCGCCCAATATTTCAATCATGCTCCTTTGGAACTTTATCCTCTTTCCTCGATCAGTTGTCTTCTTACCCCCCTCATCTCAATTAGGCCGAAGTGGATGGATTCATATCATCGGGCACCAATTGATCGAGGATCTCCCGGTATTCCCGATTCAAATACTCTTTCTGAAGTAACCTTCTCCTCCTCCATTCACCTTTTTGAAGCAGTTCCTGCATTTTCGAATTCTGCGTTATCTCAGAAATGACAACATCCATCTTCGATCTCAACATGGGGATGTCTACGTTTGGATCGCAAAAAACCACCAGGGTAAAGTTCTTAAGGCTCATTATCATCACTCTTCCATCTTCAAAGAGAAGCTCCAAGTTCTCCGGACTCCTGCTCAAGTTCTCCAGCAAACCAATGACTTGGGTTACCTCTTTTCCCACCATTGCCAGATGCTTCATAAACACGATGGGCATCTCTCTCGCTAATATCCTCCCCATGTTGTCACAAAGGAAGTATCCCCACACTCCCTTTATGGAATTCATCTCCGTGAGCTTGTCTTCCATCGATATTAACCTCTGGATTAATAGTGTTAAGCAAAATGAATGCCAAATATTGTCTTTTAAGAAAAATAATCTAACTTCTTTATATTATTACATTTTTCTTATTAGAACTAAACTAACGAATGACAGGGTTATCGAAAAAGGTCCATATGGTAAACGAAATGGTCAATTTTGGGCCACCTTTTTGCCGCCACAAAAGTGAACTATTTCAAGCCGATCATTTAGAGCAGCCGAAAGTGAGTACCCGAGATTAAAAAATAATTTTCAAAAAATTATTTAAAGACAGAATGTTAAGTTAATATCTTGATAAACTACTTTAAATTATTTCTCCCATGTAGGTAGTGTAAAGGAATAATTTTGTGAGTATGGTTAATTTTCGACCATATGGACAAAAATTGTTCATATGGCGTGGAGGAAAAAGTTCGAAAACAATCCACTTCCTCAGTGGACCTCCTTTTTTTGCGCCTTGACTTTTATCAGACCTTTATGTAATAAATTGTTGTAATAAAAAGCTCTCATTTGGTTTACGCTCTTGAACTTACCCAAAGAAAACGTCTTCGATATCGCTCAAAAGTACATAAAGAAGGGGCAACATAAAAAGGCCATCAAGGAATACCGCAAGATCCTTGATAGAGACCCCAAGAATATACGGGTTCGACTTAAGTTGGGTGACTTGTACCTTAAAAATGGACAAAAGGATAAGGCCATTGACGAATATATGAAAGTCGCCCAGCAATATGAGAAAGACGACCTCAATTTTAGGGCTACGGCTATCTACAAAAAGATACTCTACCTGGATCAACGCTTAATCGATGTTTATCATAAATTAGCAAATCTCTATTTAAGGGAAAACTTGGTAGGCAGTGCCCGATTACAATATCACAATATCCTCAAAATCCAACGCGATGACCCCGTTGCCTTAGAGGCATTGGAAAGAATTGAACAGAATAGGGTTCAGGCTGAAAGACAATCCCAGGAGGGCCCAATTATAGAACTCCCCCCGATGGCCGAGGAACCCCATCCGGAACAAACTCCTGTTCCTCGTGAAGAACGAACCGATGAATCTCCTATTCTTGCAGCAGCCGAAATTGTTCAGGATACTGATAATAAGGAATTCGAGACACACTACCACCTGGGGATTGCCTATAAAGAGATGGAATTAATCGATCATGCCATTGCCGAATTCGAAACCGCATCGGCGGCCAAGGAGAAGAGATTCGATTGTCTGGTGATGTTGGGAATGTGCTTTATGGAAAAGGAAGAATACGACAAAGCCATCCATTATTTTAACGACGCTTCTCATGTGAAAAAACTCAACAGGGAAGAGGTAATCAGGTTGCAATATCGGCTGGGGTTAGCCTATGAGAATAACGGTATGATGCATGAAGCCTTAAAAGCCTACCACCAGGTGATCAACCTGGACAGCAATTTTTCGGATGCAAGGAATAGAATCGAGCGCCTGAAGAGCGCTTCGTGAAATCGGGTTCCCGCCCGCGATTTACGAAAACGACATCAGGACACGAATTACAACCTGCAGTAGCAGCTGTCGTTAACGAAACACCTGCCTCCAGGAGTCGATCTGTATTCTCTCCCCCAAGAGCTTCACCGTGATAGCATGGATCGTGGTATCACTGGTCTGGATAATGATCTGATTGTCTGTGGGGTTGAAGATGATATCCGAAGGGAGCCCGTGGCCTATGGTGATGTTCTTGGGGACGGCTCCGCCGATCTTATCGCTATCATCCACGACCCCGTCGCCGTTGATATCTAATACCGGGGAGTCGGGGGCGCATCCCGTATCGTACTGAACGGCATAGAGCCGCGCAATTCCTCCGGCTTTGCAGGGATCCGTAATATCGGGCTCAAAAGTCGTGAAAAATACCACCCCTCCGGCCACTAACGGTGAGGCAGTCACCCTCTCCCCTGGATTCTCGACGAAATCGATGTACCATCCCTGGGACCCCTCCGCCGAATCGCATCCGCTTGTCTGATTTGTCAAGTTTCCTCTGGTAACAGCCATCCCATTATCCTTTATGGCATAGAAACTCTGGATCGCGTTATCTACCTTATCATCAACCGTGTAGAATTTACCCGTCCCGAAATTGACCAAGAGATGATTGGGGTCGGCATCATAGAATGACAAGCTCAGGGGAACGGATATAGGTTGACCCGATAAAGTCGTAAAGAACAGCCCCTTCGACCACTTTACCGGATCGGGATCGAGACTAACCTTAAACACCTTCCCTCCCAGATCGCCGGCATACACGAAATCCAAGAGGCCATTGTCATCCGAATCTATGGCCACGGGACTGTTTATCAAATCGGTCGGGGGGCCATTCAATTCCACCGTGCCGATAACGTTTCCCTCCTCCACATCGATGGCGTAGAGGTTCCCCTTGGGGGGGGTATTCTGGAATCCCGAAGCGAAGAAGGCGGCCCATTTCCTCTCGGTTGCGCCTATCTTCAGTCTCCCAATAAAGGGAATGGACCAACTCTCGCCCAATTCCTTCTCCCTGAACTCCCAGAGGGGGATGGGATCGTCTCCCGTCACATCCAGGGCGAAATAGGCGTCACCACCTCCTCGCTCCCCGCCGATCAAGATGGTCTTCAACTCGGTACCCTTGCGGAAGCGAGCTATCACGGGCGAAAGGTCGACGAAATACTCGTGGCAGTAATCTTCCCTGGTTAGATCCTTCAGTTTTCTCAGGAGGTTGTTGGGGATGAAGGCCCATTTTTCCATGCCGGTGTCGATATCGAAGGCGTGGAGCATCCCGTCATTGGCCCCAACATAGACCGTATTATCCAATACCGTGGGACTGGAATAAGCGATATCCCCCAGCTTCCACCCGTTTCTGTCCCGAAAACCACTTTCGGTCGAGCCGCGAATGTAGCGGATAATCTTCTTGGCCTCGGCATCATCGGCAGCCCCGAGAAGGTCGGATAATTTTTGATTGTCAGCATCTGCTGTTGCGCTGTTGTCCTCGGTAAAGAGCACCTTCCTGTTCATCTTAATCAGGGCCCCCGATTGGTTATCCATAGCGGTGAAGATGTACCGGTCGCCGGAGTCTTTCCCTATCAGCTTGGCTCCCGCATCCCAGAGGGGCTGATCTCCTTGCTTATAGGGCAGGCTGAAGGCCTCCAAATGTCCCCTCCATTCCCCGGGAAGGAACTTGGCTCGAAAGAGCTTGTTGTTGGTTTGCTTGGAGGTCGAGAGAACCGATACCGCCGTTCCTGAGGAAATCTTCTGGATGATTTCATTGATTGCGGCACTGAGGGCTTCCTTCAACTCTCTGTAATTCGTTGCCGTGTAGAAATACCGTCGATAGTGGGGGCTCTTGGGGTTATCCCATTCGCTCTGAAGTCCAGCCAAACCATTTCCATTGAAGGCCGCATCCTGAAGGAGGGAGTTAACTACGGTAAATCCGATGGTGTACGTGTGGATATTCTGTGTTTCCTCCAAATCTGTACGGGAATCATGGTGAAAGATGTAGTAAGCAATGTCGTCCAGGTAATCCGATCCGTTGCCATGATAGAGGTTCTCCTCACTGCCTCCACCGTGGTCATTGTCCCAATCTCCCTTGAGAGGCCCCAGATCATCTGCATCGAGAGATGGATAGCCATCGGTCATGAGGATGACGAAGTTCTTCTGGCACCACCACTGGATGGGGCTCTCCCTCACGTCCGAGAAATAATCCCACGCGTCCTCCAGGGTCTCTGCCAGGGGCGTCGACCCAGTAGCCCAAACGCTATCCACGGCATCCAAAACGGGTTGTTTATCCGAACTCACCTTAGCATCGAGGCTACCCCCATGCGATCCGTTGAACGACATAAACCCGAAACGGACGTCTTCTGTAGTTTCCACCAGATCCTTCACCACTTGCTTGGCTACCACGATCCGTGTCAGCAGGGCGCGCTGCTCGGGGTTATCGTGCTGTTGCTTCAGGACATCCCGCTCGGCCTGGGTGGATTCATAAAAGAGCCAGTTCAAGTAGTCGTAATCGTACCAGGTAGTATAGGATCCGGTATCGCTTCCAGGATCAACGCTGTAAGTGGCATACGGCAAAAAGATTCTTAAATGGTTTGAATTCCAAGACCGGAAATCCTTTTCCTCGATAAATACTCCCTCTTCTCGATCAAAGTAGAAGTAGCCGTCCGTCTCGCTCCATTGGGTGTAGAATTGATCACCCGAGCAGAGCTCGGTCGAGCCGGGCTTGGCCTTCTTGTATCTCAGCTTCACCTTTCCACTGCTGGAATTATAGGAGACCCGGTTGTGGTCGATATAGCAGTCTCCCTCCGTCTTGGCGAAGATGACTTGATCACCCACGGCGGGGAGGCGCTTCGCGGAATGGTCAATGCTCCGATCGTAGCCGTCGATCCAGATGGCCGAGGCCATGCTTCCCGAGTTATCGAAGATGATGAGGATGTTGGGCTCTACGATTTGGCTGATGAAAGGGGGTACCTCGCAGTTCATCGCCGATACGGGGAAAGCACCCCCGAGGAGGAAGGATAAGACGAGGAAGCTGAGAATAAATCGTCTTTTCATTTTCCCCACCCCTTTCCCCCGCCCGTCTCTTTACGGTTAGCAGAAAAACACTATTGATGTTTATATTAATTCACTTCTTGAGCAATGTAAAGGGAAATAAGCGATTCAAGAAGATCAAGGAGCATAACCGCATCGATTTTAGGCCCACAATCATAGAATGGGCCATTTCCTGCCAGTTACAATCGCGCAGACACCACCTGTCATAGATCGTTATCATCGTCGAGATAAATCTTCTGCATGAGATGTACATCCAACAGCCTCCCGAATTTTCGGCCAACCTCCTTCATGACCCCAATGTGACAAAAGCCAAAGGATTCGGCAAGATGAATACTAGCATCATTGCCCTCAGCAATCCTTGCTATGATGGTATGAAGACCTACGCGTTTGCCTTCGCTGATCATGGCCTCTATGAGCTTTCTTCCAATGCCTTTCCCTTGAAACTCTTGTTTCACATAGAAGGAGATCTCAGCTGCTCCGCTGTAGCCGTAACGATCTGACCACTTACTGAGGGATGCCCAGCCAACGACAATCCCATTGGATTCCGCAACCAGTATAGGATACTGGCGGCCATGAGAATGGAACCAAGCCTTCTGCTCGTCCTCGGTCTTCGGCTCTGTGTCAAAGGTGGCAGTGGTTTTCCGAATAGCCTCGTTATAGATCTCGGTAATAGCGTTTAAGTCAGAAATCTGTGCGGGTCGAATACTACACATTTTACCGTTCCAAGAGCTTCAGATGGCATCGTGTGGAAAAAAGGAGTTTGCCAAGCAAATGTGGGGAAAGGGTAACGAACTCTTTCATCACCTGTTATATAACCGAGCCAAAGGGGAGGCAAGGAACGGAGACGCGCGGAATTCAAGAATTACCTTGGCTGAATGGTTATCCTTAAATACGCTCCAAGCAACTGTTAAGACTATTCCAACTCCAATTAAGCAACCACTCATTTTTTCCATAGAAGAACTGAGAGGAATTCTCGACTCTTCGATCCCGAGTTTTCTCAAATATTCTGCCATTTTTCCTTGAAATAATCCCGCAAATCCATCAGTGATTGAGTCTCCAACTGAACCTCCAACAATTGCACCAAGGACCACTGCGAAATTTGCTCCTACTAATGCCGCAATTGCTAAAATTCCCGTGTCAATAGTTCCAAACACGATATCTGCACCGGTCGATCTTATTGTCCTTCCGGAGAATTTTAAGGGAATCCAGGGAATAAACCCCAACAAGATGATTATTGGACCAAGCAATGTTGTTCTATAGATCGTAAAGGAAACGACACCAATTACGACAATGGAAATTACTATTACATTTGTTAATGCTGAAATTAACCCTTGCTTTTTATAGTTTTGACCTCGAATTTCATATCACAACCCGCGTCTAATATATAGGATTTAGAGAAAATATCAATTATTTCTAATTTTATTCATAATTTCAAAAGGTTACACCGATATATCTGATAGTTTTTGGTGCTTTCTCTCACCTTCTTAACATCGGTAATACCTCACATCCGTGTCTTGCGGAAAAAGGCATCCTTTGACGTCGAATGGCCGTTCCTTGATTACGATTTTTCAAATCTAGTGAGTAACAGGTGTTTTTCGGGATTTACGGTTATACTTCCCTTGGTGAGGTGGGGGCGTCGGCTGAATGGTTAGGCTTAACTGGGAATTTAGATTTTACCAATGTGTTCAACGATGATAAAGGCTGGCTATCATAGATGATACTATTTTTCCTTGCAACATGAAGAAATTTGTTGTATCAAAGCCTGTAGAACCTATTTATGGGGGGACATTATGAATAAGAAAAAATTGATTGACATGGTCAAAAAAGGTATACCTGATAAGGAAATAATGCGGGAGCTGGGCATCCAGACTAAGGCTTCTTTAAAGAGGATGTATTATGACGCTTTAGTTGAAGCCGGGAAGATAAAGGGTATTATGGCAGAGAGTAAAATGAAAAAGGCGAAGGCCAGGAAACGGCCGTTGACTATTGGAAAAAGGGGAACTCTCCTTCTCAGTAACAAATTGCTCGTAGATCAGCTCGGTTTCAAAAAGGGGGATAAGTTTGCTGTAGCAAAAAGGAGGGATAGTATCATTCTCAAGAAACAATAAAGCTTCAAAAACCCTGTAAAAATTTGGACGGACTTTTTTCGGGCTCTGCAATAGCTTCCCTGGTCTCCCTTATGTCAATCAAAAATCTCGCTCTCTCTTAGGGAAATCACTGTCGCTCCTTGCTTTTTTGATGGTTTTCCCTTCCGAGAGTGTCCATCTCAGCTCCGCGTAGCGAGCTATCTTCTCGATATCGCGTTCCTTCGTGTTGTTGCTCATGATCCCAAAACCATATCTAAGGATATTCCAGATGCAGATTATTGGCTGCTTGGTAATGGACATCACTTCAAATTCGCCCAGGTGTTCGGTGCTAATATAGCGTAATGTCAAAGAAAAAAATTCTCAATACGAGAAAGAAATTTCAACACCTAGTTCCCGCAGTCGATTTCGATAGTTCTGCGATTGGCTCTCTTGAAAGGGAAATAGTACGATGCGGATTATGAACACGGCATCCTCCGCGGTAGGACACGGCAAGATGTGGCCAAAGCGAAAGTCTCCGAAATGGAAACCCTCGCAGGTCCTTAATTTCACTGGTACCCCCGGCCGGACTCGAACCGGCGACACAGGGATTAGGAATCGTGTGTTTTTTGTTTACTGGACTATGTTTGCGGGATTTTTACCACTAAATTGTAACCATTCCCGACCATTTCCGGAGTATCGTACCCGGTTCGATATTGACTGTCAAGATGCAATCCCCTGTCGGTAATCGATCCCAAATCTGATTATTTGCGGAAGAAATATTGCATAATCGGGATCGGGCCTGGATGAACGAATACATCTTGTATTCTTCACCCTAGTTAGAGAGAAAGGGCAGTCCGTAAAAAGACAATCCCGCTAATTTCTTACCCCTAATCTTGCCAGACCTGCCTTTCTCGCCAGGGCTTGTGGGCTTTATAGGAATCTAGGCGCTCCACAAATTCAGCCCATTTTTCTGTCTTTCCTTCTTTTTCTAGCAGAGCGATGGCCTTTTCCTGCCAGTCGATATTCAGCAAGCTGAGCTTCCGGTAGTTACGCTATTTATGAAAAAGCGAAACCTCTAACAGTTGATGGAAGGTTCGCAAACCAGTTCCGCTTCTTAAACTATCTCGAAGCACTAGGAATTGGCGAGCGAGCCCGTCTTGGTGGCAATGAATCTTCCATGGACAAAGTCTCTTTTCACTTATTCCGCCAGCCACACGTTGGCGAGGTCCTGGGGGATGTAGTGGCTCGGGCTCACCTTCCACCCGCGGACGATGGAGCGGTGGGGGATGATGCGGTACCACCAATGGGTGACAAACATGTGCGCCTGCTCATCGAGGGCTCTCTTTTCGAATTGCCGCATCAGCCGCCGCTGCTCGGCCACGTCGGTCGTGCGATCCATCTTGTCAAAGAGATCGTCGAGCACGCGGTCTTTGTAGTTCGCAAAGTTGAAATCCGAGCGATCATTCGAGATGAACTTCGAGATGTCGAGGATCGGATTTACCACCGCGCTAGTGTGCCAGTCCATGCTCACCTGGAAATCCGGGCCTCGGCTTCGGAGCGTCTTGAAAAAGGGCTTGGTCGGCTGCACCCACAGTTCCGGGTTGAGGCCAATGCTGCGCCACTGGTTGATGAGCCAGGCGCCAACGATCTTGTAGGGCTGGTCCACAGGGCGCATATTGAACTTGAAGGTAAAACCGTCCGGCACGCCGGCCTCCCGCAACAGGCGGCGTGCTTCGGCCCGCGATTTTTGGAGATCCGGCCAATAGCCGGCGATTTTCTGCAGTTCCTCCCTCGTCGCTGCCAACGGGTGGCCGGGGAAGACGGTGCCGCCGACGGCCTTCACGATGGCGATCCGGGAGAGGTACTCTGAGCCGCCCCAGCGGTCCACGGCCAGGGTGAGGGCACGGCGCACGCGTGGGTCGTCGAAGGGCTTGACCAGGTGGTTGGGGACAATGAGGAGATAGCTGCTCCAGTCAGACTCCTGCACCGTGATCTGGTCCCCCAGGGCGCGCTTCAGGATGCCGCGGCTCCGGGGCGGGCAGCCGCGGAACTCGATCATGGCCTGGCCCTTGCGGATGGCCTCCACGCGTCTCGACTGTTGATTTTCGAAAATGGCGCGGAAGCCGTCCAGGTAGGGTTTCCCTTCGAGATAGTAGTTAGGGTTACGCTTGCCCTCGATGAAGGCCCCGGGTTTCCCTTGGGTGAAGATGAACGGCCCGGAGCCCAGGATGTTCTTCTCATACCAATGCATGTCCTTGGCGAGCTTCTTTGCGCTGTAGATGTAGTTGTAGGGGTTGGCCAGGGCGGGGATGAAGGCGGAGGAGGGGTATTTGAGCGCGAAGGTCACCGTGTACTCATCTTCGGCGTAGACTTTCTCCACCATGCTGTAGAAGGCTTTCCGCGCGCTCACGACGCCCGGCGGGGGGAAGATGATCTTGTTGAACGTGGCCACGACGTCGCGCGCGGTCACGGGCTCGCCGTCCCAGAAGCGGGCGTTCTTGCGCAGCCTGAAGGTAAATTTCTTGCCCCCGTCCGTCGGTCCGGGCACTTCCAGGGCCAGGTCGCCGACGAAATCGGTAGGGGAAGAGGGATTCTCCGGGTTCACCCGGATGAGGACGCTGTAGAAGGGCCTGGTCGGGTGAAGCATCGCGAAGGTGTATTCACGGTGGCCGTCGAAGCTGGGCGGATAGGATGCCACCATGAAGGTCAGGATGCCGCCACGCTTGGGCGTCTCAGCGGCGAGGGCGCCAACCACCGGGAGGGCCAGCATGAACGCCAGCGCCAGGGCGATCCCACGCATTTGCAGGCTCCTCCTCTCAATCCACCACCGCACCGCAAAATTTAAGGGGATTTTCTTCATTGGTTATCCTCCTCATTTACTAAGCTTACTGTCTCGCTGGCTTTCCGCCCCACCCTCACGGATGGTTTGGCTTTTTCGACTCCCCCATTTTACCAGGATAGAAAGATATGTCAAAGGAAAACCCAAATCGAGCGAATACTAACTGAATTAGATCGTTACCACCCTCGCCAAAACTATCTAATTGCGATTGAAATAACAACCTCCCCCCCTTTTCCGATCATCGATTTGACACACCGAGCATCAGTCGAAAGAAATGACAGATTTTAACTGAATACTGCCGAAAACGAACCCTCGGCTTTGGAAGAACTGAGAAGCTGATTTTTAGTTGAAAAATAGTTGAAAAATAGTTGGAGTGGAAAATGGGGGTCTGTAAGTTATTGAAATCTGGAGCCGACGGTCGGATTTGAACCGACAACCTACTGATTACGAATCAGTTGCCCTACCGCTGAGCTACGCCGGCTTCGCAATGAGGAAGGTTATAAATCTTTTAGCACGCCCG
>JBGVTJ010000321.1:0-13536 GCA_041862515.1 Thermodesulfobacteriota bacterium
ATTGTGCATCTAAGGCCGGTATTATTAGCCTTACAAAGTCTTTGGCTTTTGAACTGGCGCCACACAATATAAACGTTAACGCTGTAGCCCCGGGATCGATTGCTCCTGAAGGCACTGAAAAAGGGAAAAAGGATATGATTACCCCTCTTGTTCCCCTCGGGAGGACGGGTACATCAGAAGACGTCGCAGCCGCTGTATTGTTTCTGGCCTCCTCTGAGGCCTCTTTCATAACTGGCGAAATTATGGATATTAATGGTGGAACGCTTATGGACTGAGGTTCCGCTCGTCGGGCGATTCCGTGATGCCTAAGCTCTCGTTCCCCTCGCGTGTGTTTGAGCAAAGGGAAAATATCCCTTTCTGCGCTTTTTGGTCTAACCGCTTCAGTGCTCCTGACACAAGGTAATTCTGCCTCCATAATGCGCCATTTTTGCGTTGCCAAAGCCGAGCGAAAAACGTAAAATCGGCCATGAGACAATGAGACAAGCAGGAGCGTGTTGGATTAGATCCGGAGCATACCATCTATGAAAGGAGGGAAAAATGAGAAAGACCAAGATTACGTGGTTGGGGCATTCATCCATTGCAGTGGAGTCAAATGGACATATTATCTATTTCGATCCCTGGATTGCAGATAACCCCAAGTGTTCCCTAAAGTTGAGCGAGATCAAAAAAGCGAGTGCCGTCTGTGTAACTCACGGTCACATAGACCATTTAGGAGACTCCCTAGATATCGTCAAGCAAACGGGCGCCAAGCTCTTTTGTAGCCCCGAGATTGGGTTCTATGCCGATCGAAAGGGTTTCAAATACAATGAAGATTCCTACCCCTTAAACATCGGGGGTAGCTGGAAGGGCGATGCGTTCAACATAACAATGGTCCATGCCGATCACACCTCCGATATCATGGGTGAGGAGTTTCAAACAGACGGCACCATCGTCCCCGGATCAGGATGCTGCGGCTATATTCTTGAGCTAGCGGATGGTCCCACCATTTACTACAGCGGTGACACGGGAGTTTTTGGCGATATGGCCTTAATTAGGGATCTTTACCGACCAGACGTTGCCATATTTACTGTCGGGGGGAGATATAACATGGGCGTTCGGGAGGCGGCATATGCGGCAGCTCTTGTTTTGCCGGACTATCTCATAGCCGTTCATCACGGCACATTCGAAGATCAAATGCTGGATCTGGATAATCTGGCGTCAGAAATGAAAGTCCGTGCACCCCGAGTTCAATTGGTCCATATTTCACCCGGGGAAAACTTTGCGTGCCCGTAGATGCCGCCCTCTCGGATTAACATGGATAGCAGTCGGGCAAAACAGGAATGGAACAGTCCGGAAAAATAGCAGGGGCAGGATATGTCTTAATGACCCGAAATGTCGTCGAATTTCGTCGTTAGGCTCATGTCTTGCCGCTAAGGAGGTAAAGAATGATCGAGCTACACATTTACCTTGAGCCCTTTGATGGGAAAGAAAAGGAACTCGAATCGCTGTTCCGGAGTGAATTCGTTCCCGCAATCAGGATTCAAGAGGGTTTTCAAAGGGTAACGCTGATCAAGAAGCGTGATGCCCTGAGGGAATATCAGATCAATCTTGCCTTCGACACCGAGGCGCTCAGGCTTAAATGGGTGGATTCCAAAGAACACCAGGAGGTTTGGCCCAAGATTGCCTCGCTATGCGCCCGGGTCTCGTGGTGCGGTTTTGATACAGTGGAAAGTCAGACAAAGCCATAGCCGAATTTCGGCTAATGAAAGGCTGCAGAAGGAATGTTGACACTGGTAAGCTGTTCTCAGTCCCCATTAAAACAAAAGGAGAAGGAAGGATGAAATCGGTTGTTTCCCTTATAAGGGGAGAGGACGTCCAACGGTCTCTAGGAGAGGCCTTGGAACATCATGGTGGTATGGAGGCAATTGTCCCTCGGGGAGCCACTGTGATGATTAAACCGAACTTCACAGGTGCCCTTCCTCCAGAGACAGGTGCGGCAAGTGACCCAAAAATCGCCAAAGAGCTGGCACGATTAGCTTTGAGAGCAGGGGCTTCGAAAGTAGTGATTGCAGAGGGGATAGGAGGAGGCCTCGTTTCTCTGAAGGATGTAAGGGGGCTCAGAGAAATTTCAGAAATGAAAGGGGTTGAGGTCGTGGACCTCAACGATGAACAGACCGAGGTCGTTGCTGTTTCTGATCCTCTGTCTGTGGAGAGATTTGATATTCCTCGAGTTGTGCTCGATTGCGATTTCCTCATCAATCTTGCCAAACTAAAGGTACATCCTCAGGCGATGTTTAGCTTGGCCATGAAGAACCTGATGGGAGCCCTTCCAGGGCGTTCATTCAAAAACCCAGAGGAAGCAAAAAGACAAGGCTATCTGACACCGATCATCCCAGGGGGCGGCAAAAAGATCTTCCATGATCTCGCCCGGGATCGTGGAATCGAAGCGATGCAGGATGCGATTGTGGACCTTAACGCGGTCATCCCATCGCATCTGACCGTTGTTGACGGAATATATGGAATGGAGGGTAAAGGCGCCCCGGTTCGGGGAAGGCCGGTGAAAATGGAGCTTCTCATCCTGGGGACCGACACTGTAGCTGTTGAGGCCGTCGGCGCGGCCGCCATGGGTTTCGATCCGGAATCGATTCCTTATCTGAACCATGCCGTGGAAAAGGGCCTCGGGCGCGAATATAGAATTGAAGATCTCGACATACGAGGAGCGAGCCTGGCAGATATGTGGCGTAAATTTGAGCCTGCAAGTGCGGCTTTCCTCTGGGAGGAGGAACCTAGATAGGCTAAGGAAGATCAATTATGCGCTTTAAGGAACGGGTCGTATTGATCACCGGAGCAGCGATGGGAATCGGCTGGGGGATTGCGCAGCGGTTCGCAAGGGAAGGAGCCCGAGTGGTGATAAATGATATTGAGGAGAACCTGTTGACGAGTCGATCCCGGGCACTTAACACTCAGGGGTTCGATGCCCGCAGTATTCGTGCGGATGTCTCGAAAGGAGCTGAGGTCGAGGCGATGATCGGCGAAATCCTCGACCGATTGGGAACGTTGGATGTTTTGATCAACAACGCGGCCATTTTCAACGGTTCCAAGCTGATCCTCGATATTGAAGAGGAGGATTGGGACCGGGTGATGGCGGTAAACCTCAAGGGGGTTTTCAATTGCTCTAAAGCGGCAGCAAGACATATGCTCAAGAAACGGGAGGGAAGAATTGTCAATCTCGCATCCCTTATCGGGAAAACGGGGAGGGTGATCTTCGGTGACCCCGGAATGCCGAGCTGGGCATCCTATGCGGCATCAAAGGCCGGAATCATCGCCCTGACAAAATCCATGGCCTTTGAATGGGCACCGTTCAATGTCTATGTGAATGCGGTGGCCCCCAGTTATATCGAGACGGAGAAGACCACACCTGATCAGGCCGAACGAATTGCCTCCCGCGTTCCTCTCGGAAAGATCGGAACTCCGGATGATGTGGCGTCAGCGGTTCTATTTCTCGCTTCGGATGAGGCTTCTTATATCACCGGAGAAATACTGGATGTAAACGGCGGAGTCATGATGGATTGATTTTTCTTGGGAAACCCGCTCATAATTGGTTGACTCCGTCTTCTTCGATAAGATAAAGGGGGCGTTCCGCAAAACGGGACACGGAAGGGAAGTGAAAGAGGTTTAAGTACCAAAATGCGTAGAAGCTAGATCGAAACCTAACAAGTGAAAGGAGGTCATATCATGAAGAAGAAAGCCTTTTTCCCCCTGGTTGCCGTCTTTTTGGCGCTAACTTTCGCGGTCGTATCTATCAGTGCGGCCAAGGAGCCACCTTACCCAACTCGACGTGTTCAGTATATCTATCCCTTTAAAGCTGGGATCCCGATGTATGTCCTGGGGCAAATGATTTGCGAGAGGTTGAGCACGGTTCTGGGAAAGAAAGTCCTCATTACCGCAATGCCGGGAGGATCAGGAGTAAAGGCTACTAAACATGTTCTTTCCCAGCCTGCTGATGGACATATGCTCTTAGATGCCTGGGTGGCTCCTCTTATCTTCGTGCCAGTGACCAATCCGGATATTGGATATTCCTACAAGGATTTTGAAGCCATTGGCGGTGTGGCTATTATGCCCTTCACCCTCGTCGTTCGAAAGGATCAGGCCTGGAAAACCCTCGAGGGGTTTGTCCAGTATGCCCGAAAGCACCCCGGCATGAAATACAATTCTGCGGGCGAACTGACCGTCCCCCATGCAGTGATGGCCACTTTTTTGAAAAAGGCCGGGATCAAGGCAAATGGGGTACCCTACCCCGGTCTCATGGCAGGATACCAGGATTTTTTGGGAGGAACGCTCGATTTCTCCCTTGGAAATTTCGCTGCCGTCAAAATATACGGAGACCAAATTCGCACGCTCTGCGTTTTCCTCGATGAGCGGCACCCATGGTATCCTGAAATTCCGACGGCCAAGGAATTGGGCTATGATCCCGGCTTCGGAAAGGCGGGGATGGGCTGGAATGGCATCGTCGTCAAGAAGGGCACTCCACCGCATGCCCTTGAAAAGCTTCGTGTAGCCTTGAAGCAAGTGCTCACGTCGAAGGAATTTCTGGAGGAGTGCAGAAAAAGGAACTACATGATCGATTACTCCTCTCCCGAGGAATTTATCGCTCTCTGTGAGAGGAGCACGAGGGACCTAGCTAAGGGAGTTGAGGCTATAAAATGGGAGCGGGAGCAGTTTAAAAAATAGGGAAAAGAGTAAAAAAAAAGCAACGGATTATCATTTTAAACTTCGCACTGGATGACCCCGAAAGTCGAGGGGTAATAGCCCGCTGCAGAGTGCGCTGGGGGCTATTTTCGGCCTTCATAGCGGTGATGCACGGCCTAAACGGAAAGATTGAGCACATTTAATTGAAGGTATCGATTATCGCAAAAAATATCGATGGAGCATGGAAATGTTTAAAGAGAGAAGATGGAACATAATATCTGCGTCTTTCTGTGTAGGGTTGGCTTGCTATATCATCTATCTGACCTTAACCGCCTTTGTTGAGGACCGGGCGACCGGCGGGGGACCTTTTGCCAATTCCGCCTTTTACCCTCAATTGGTAGCCGGCATAATCATTTTTCTCTCGGTGCTCTTGGTCATATCATCCTTCATACAGAAGCCGGGAGGGGAGAAGCCCCCTGAAGCCGGAAAGGACGAGACCCTCCGGGACATCGATCAACCCGAGGAAGGGCAACCGTTGGGAAATGATAGGGTTTCGCGTAAATTCTTAATTGGAATTGCCTTCATTCTCATTGCATACACCGTTTTTTTGGATATGTTTGGATATGTGGTCGTTACCCCTTTTTTCATGGCCCTCATTTTTTGGATGTTGAAAATCCGAAAATGGATCGCGATTACCCTGCTTTCCGTGATTTCGACATTTGTGATGTATGTTTTTTTCTCGTCATTGTTGGAGGTCATACTTCCTCCGGGTCGGTACTCGTTGATCTGGTGGTAGAACTGCCCTAGGATTGTCCGGGTTGAAGCATGCATGGGATACTCAGTGGCGGATTAGAAACGTTCTTGGGACTTCAACAGATCCTCCTCACGGGATTCGGCGTGTTTATGGGGATCATTATCGGGGTCCTTCCTGGCATCGGTCCTTTGCTGGGAGTGATCCTCTTCACCTCCGTTGTCATTCATATCTCTCCCGTGGGTGGGATGGGCCTCTTAATAGGGGTCTATGTGGGAGGGTCATGTGGAGGCGCTATTTCCGCTATCTTACTGCGAATACCGGGAACTCCCATCGCCGCTGCCACCCTATTGGACGGATACCCCATGGCGAAGAAGGGGAAATCCCCTGAGGCAGTGGGACTTGCCATCGTGGCCTCGTCAATGGGCGGCCTTCTGGGTGGTGCTGCTCTCGTGTTCGTCTCTCCCCTTCTGGCGGAGATCGCCCTGAAGTTCGGTCCACCGGAGTATTTTGCGCTGACCGTGACAGGCCTGATTGCCATAGCCGTTGTGGCGCGAGAGTCTACCCTAAAGGGCCTTCTCAGTGCATGTTTTGGGCTTATTATCGCGAGTATTGGAACGGACCCTTTCACGGGTTACGATCGTTTTACTTTTGGTTACGGGAATATGATGGGGGGGATCCGCCTCGTAGCGCTCCTGGTGGGCTTATTCGCGATTTCCGAGATGTTCATCCAGATTGAACAGGGGGGGCTCAATATCAAGCCGAATATTAAAGCCTTCCGCCCTCCTTTTTCCACAGTTCTAACGGTGCTGAGGAATTTCGTAAATCTCATCAGGGCCAGCGCTATAGGGACCTTTATCGGAGCGCTCCCAGGAACGGGCGGCGTTGCCTCAAGCTTCATCAGTTACGCCATGGCCAAAGCGAGCTCCAAGGAACCGGAAAAATTCGGTACTGGGATGCCCGAAGGGATTATTGCATCAGAAGCCGCCAACAATGCCTGCTGTGGCGGAGCGCTCATACCCTCACTGGCCCTGGCGATTCCCGGTGATCCCATCACGGCTGTCCTTTTAGGGGCCCTCATGCTCATTGGCCTTCTTCCAGGGCCGGAGCTGTTCAGGCAATATCCGGATATCGTGGGGGGGCTATTCCTTGCCTATTTAGCGGCCAACATCTTTCTATTCGTCCTGGGTCTTTTGTTTACCCCCCTGTTCGTCAGTATTCTCAAGATAAGGAAAAACCGTCTGATTCCGATGATCATCCTCCTGTCGATCGTTGGGACTTTCGCCGTTCAGGCCTCAATTTTCGATGTCTGGTCGATGTGGTTCTTTGGATTGGTTGGTTATGTGATGAGAAAACGGGGATTTCCGCTTGCACCACTCGTTATTGCGAGGGTCTTGGGACCCATTGTCGAACCAGCATTTCGACGCTCGCTCATCCTTTCAGGGGGAAGCTTTAGCATCTTTGTTGAACGGCCCATTGCCTTCGTTATCTTGATTTTCAATGTGATACTCCTCATATGGACCTCTGTTCCACCTGATAAGATGAGAAGCGCAAGGGTAGCTCTTGTCCGCCTGATAAGCAAAAGGAGTTATTCTTAGCCTCAAGCATCCTAAATTTTAGGATGAAGACATAATAGCTTTTTTGGAGGAGGGATAAGGTAATTAACACCAACTCAAAGGAAAGGAGGTACCGAAAATGCTGAGGGTTTTAAAAATACCTATCGCATTGATTTTCATTCTCCTACTGGTGGGGGGGTTGTCCTCCCTTGGTTATGCTAAATATCCAACGAGACCCCTGATGTGGCTTTGTCCGTGGGGACCGGAGAATGAGTCCGTGGCAATGGGAAGAATGGTCGCTGAGGAGATGAGCAAGATCTTAGGGGAGAAGATCATGGTGAATGCAATGCCTGGAGGATCGGGAGCCAAGGCCTTGAAACATGTGCTTTCGCAACCTGCTGACGGGTACCTGCTTCTCGATGCATGGGTGGCCCCTTTGGTTTTTGTCGTCCTGAATCGACCCGATATTGGCTACACCTATCGGGATTTCGAGCCCATCGGCCACATTAGCTTTATGCCTTTTACCCTCGTGGTCCGGAAGGATTCGCCGTGGAAGACTCTGGATGAATTTGTCAAGCACGCCCGGGCGAATCCGGGGCTAAAATATAACGCGACTGGCGCTATTTCCGTGCCTCACGCGGTGATGGCCACATTCCTGAAGAAAGCAGGAATCAGGGCTCGAGGCGTACCCTATCCAGGCTTGGCGGGGGGTATTAAGGATTTTCTGGGGGGAACCCTCGATTTCACCATCGGAAACTTCTGGGTGAAAGCGGTATACGGCGATCAGACCCGGACCCTCTGCGTGTTCTTGAATGAAAGGCATCCGTGGTTTCCCGAAATCCCAACGGCAAAGGAGCAAGGGTACGACCCAGGATTCGGCGATTCCGGGATGGGGTGGGATACCCTGGCCGTCAAAAAGGGAACCCCAAAACCTATTGTTGAAAAACTACGAGCAGCGTACAAACAGGTTGCGACTTCGGAAGCAATGAAGGCAAAATTGAAAAAACTGAACTTCTGGCTTGTTCACAAGAACCCAGAGGGGTGCATGAAGCTTTGGGAGGATAGCACGAGAAACCTAAAGGAAGGGATCGAGATATTGAAATGGGAAAAGGCGCAATTTAAGTGAACAATACTACAAGATTACCCGTCCCTCCTCCAATGAACATTTGTTCAGGGGCTTATCCCTCGACTCAGGCATCTCTCTCTGGAATGCTTACCTCTTTATGCTATGACTGCCGGAACCAGATCGCATCTAACCCCTCTATCTTGTGGCGTTTTTTCGCTTGACACACAAACCCCTTCGTGCTAGCATCGACGCCGTCAAAGGCGGATTCGTTCTATTCACTTAGGGGTTTTTGATACTAATTAGATAATAATATGAGTGGGGTAGAATACCGATTTTCCTGGACGTATGGGTGATCATAACCCATCTTTTAATAATTCAACATCATCAAAAGAAAGGAGGATATCATGAAAAGACGATCGATCATGTTTCTCATTTTTATTTTGGGGGCCTGTCTTCTTTTTGCCACAAACACCATGGCTGCGTCGGATTACCCCAAGAAGCCGATAACCATCATCTATCCCTGGAACCCTGGAGGGGCGGCTGAAATTGATGCCAGAGCCGCTGCGTCGTATTTGGAATCCAAATTCAAGGTGCGCGTATTGGTGACGAATAAGATCGGAGGAGCTGGGTCTGCTGCTACTCTTTTTGTGAAGAAGGCCAACCCCGATGGGTACACCATCCTCCAGGGATGGATCATCCACATGGTCCTCCACATTATCCGAAATCCCAATATCGGCTATGCCGCCGATGACTTCTTTCCTCTGGTGAGATCCCAAGTCAGCGAGATCATCCTGATTGTGAGGAAGGATGCGCCATGGAAAACCATGGACGATCTCGTAAAGTATGCAAAGGCGAATCCCGGTATGAAATATGACGCCGCGGGTGCTGCATCTCCCTGGAGCATCATCATGAGTGAGTTCTGCCATCAACAGGGAATTGAGGCTACAGCCATCCCCTATCCGGGAGCCGTCCAGGGTATGCCTGATCTTCTGTCTGGCAACCTGGACTTCAAGATTGTCAATCCGACCGTTTACAATCAGTACATGAACAAAGTCCGGCCTCTGGCGGTCTTTCACGAGACTCGGCTTCAGTCTCTCCCTGATGTCGCGACTGCCAAGGAATTGGGATATGCGACGGGGTTGGAAAAGGTCCTGACCCCCTGGAACGGTTACTTTATCAGAAGCGATACCCCGGAAGAGATCAAAAAGACGCTGGTTGAGGCATTCCAAGAAACCCTCAACGCTAAGGAATACATAGAAAGAGTCGAAAAGGCAGAGATCACCAGGGCTTATCTCAGCTCGAAGGATTTTGCAAGACTTCTTGAAGAGAGCTTTAGGGTGCTCGAAGGTCCTGTAAAGAGACACAGCGAAAGGATGAAGGCCGCGAAAAAAGGAAAATAATGATAAGCATTCAGGATTATCTTAATCTGGAGGGGGGTCGGTGCTTTCTCATCCCGCCCCCCTCATTTTCGCTCTATGCCCTCAAAATTTCTATTTTTCATTATGAAGAGGGAATCTATCTGGCTTTTTGATGGAGCAAAATGCATCTGATGAGAAAATTAGGAAGTAATGCCCTCACGCTGGGGTTTTCCCTTTTCGGAATCTGGGTGATTTGGCTGAGCTATCAACTGGATGTTCCTGCGGGTATAGAATTGGGGTTCAATCTCGCCTTTTATCCGCGCCTTCTGGGATGGGTTATTTTCATCATCTCATCGATCATTCTCGTGGAACAATTGTCGAAAAGGGTTGAACAGGATGACAAGGGGACTCAAGCGGTTCAGCCTTCCAGGAATGGAGCACTTATGAAGAGGATGGGCGGCTCCGTGCTATTGATCATCGGTTATGTATCATTGATTTCCATCGTGGGATATCTTCTCCTGACCCCAATCTTTCTCTTCGCCTTCATCGGTTTTTTGGGTAATAAGAATTGGATAATGGCAATCATAGTCTCGATTCTCCTGACCAGCGTAGTCTACTTTCTCTTTTGGATTTTGCTTTATATACCCCTTCCCGAAGGTATTCTCATAACACGATTTTTCTAGACGGGAATCAATAGGCTAAAAGGTAGGCAGTATGGACCAGACTATATCCCTCTCGATGATTGCCCAGGGATTCCAGACGATGTTCGGCCCTTACCAATTCCTCTTCACGTCCTTTGGCGTTGTCGTGGGTTTGATCGTGGGGGTCATACCGGGGCTCGGCGGATTAATAGCGATGGTGCTCCTGATTCCCTTTACCATCAATATCGATCCCACGGCCGGACTGGGGTGCCTCATCGGCGTTTTTGTCGCCGGATGCTACGGCGGAGCGATAACCTCCATCACTCTGGGAATTCCCGGCTCCCCTGTCGCTGCTGCCACACTCCTGGATGGGTATCCCATGTCGAAATCCGGTAGGACCGCTGAGGCCATCGGATTGGCCATTGTTTCATCTACCCTTGGCGGGATATTTAGCGCTATGGTCCTCATCCTTGGGGCGCCCCTCTTGGCATCAATCGCCCTTAGATTCGGCCCTCCTGAGTTTTTTGCCTTGGGGATCCTTGGCCTTGCAACCATCTCCAGCATTGCAAAAGAGTCCACGCTGAAGGGTTTGATATCCGCCGCTTTCGGCCTGTTGATCGCCACAGTGGGCACGGATGTGTTCACGGGCAATTTGAGGTTTACCTTTGACAACCCAGAGCTCTTCGGCGGTATTCCATTTATCTCAACTCTGTTTGGAATTTTCGCCGGGTCTGAGATCCTCATTCAGTTGGAAAGGTGGGAGATGATACCTACTGCCGTAGAGCGATTGCGGGCAAAACTTCCCACCTTGAAAAGCATGAGAAGACATGCCAAAACGTATATCAAATCCAGTGTGATAGGAACGCTCATTGGCACCGTTCCTGGAACGGGCGGTGTGATAGCTTCCTTTATCAGTTACGGGGAAGCGAAGAGATCCTCAAAACATCCCGAGGCCTTTGGAAAAGGAGCAGAGGAAGGGGTGATTGCTTCCGAGACTGCAAACAATGCAATGGTAGGAGGTGCCTTGGTACCGACCTTGGCACTGGGCATTCCCGGGGATGCTGCCTCCGCCCTTCTGATTGGGGCCTTGATGCTTCATGGAATTTCCCCAGGTCCTCGACTGTTTGAGGCCAACCCCGAGCTTGTCTCTGCTATTTTTGTTGGGTTCCTCATCGCCAACTTCATAATGCTTGGTATTGGATTATTGATGTGCCCCCTATTTACCTTGGTCCTTCGCATCAAAAAGGCTTACCTGATTCCGGTCATTTTTCTCCTCTGCTTTGCGGGCATCTATGGATTCAGAAACTCCATGTTCGACGTTTTTTTGTTGTGCCTTTTTGGGGTTATTGGGTATGGCATGAGGAAGTTCGGATTTCCCCTCCCTCCTCTGGTCATTGCGCAAGTGCTCGGCAGGATGATCGAGGAGGCATTCAGAAGGTCGTTGCTCATGTCCGGCGGCAATCCCGTTATTTTTATATCGCGCCCCATCGCTGATCTCATTTGGGTCTTGGTAATTCTCTTTGTAGCCTTTCCGTATTTGCAAAGAATTACCATTTTCAAGGCCACTAAGAGGCCAGATGGAACGACAGCGAAAAGGTGAAGAATCCTATGTTCGATGTGAGTTCATTAGAAATCGAGGTTATTGGCGGATCTGCCTTTGGTATCGAAAAGCCGCCTTCAGGGAGCGCTGCCATGCCTTCTCGCTTACACATATGTATTCCGGATGACTCTCGCGTCTATACGCTCAGGGATCTTGTTTCAGCGCTTTCATCCAAGGATAAGCACCTAGAGGAGTTGATCCTGGATCGCAAAACCGGAAGGATAAGGGGAAACACCGTGATCCTCCTCAATGGAACCAACATGGACGTGCTCTCTGGTCTTGATACCCCGCTAAAGGTGGGTGACCGCGTGGCAGTGGTTCCTTTTCTTGCGGGGGGATAGGAAGGAAAACAAAATTATCGGAGGGTAGGATCATGGGATGGTCACCTTTTCGCCCAACGGGGCTCACGTATCGCGACTCTCGCTCATTTGGAGGTTACACGCTGGCAACGCCCATCGGTGGGGATGCCGTTCACCTTCTTGGCGAGGACGGACGTGTGGTTCATCAATGGAAGGTTCCCGATTTTCAGCCTGGCTATGGTTACCTTCTTCCCGGTGGTAACCTCCTTGTCCGCGGACAGCCCCTGGTTGAGGTCGGCATAGGACAACCCGCCGGAGAAACGGACATCTTGTTGGAATTGGACTGGGAATCCAACGAGGTCTGGCGCTGGGAACACGAATCCTTTCACCACGATATGTGTCGTCTGCGGGATGGAAACACCTTGGTGCTCATCTGGGAAGTACTTCCCGAAGAGCTGGCCAAAAAAGTTAAAGGGGGACTTCCTCAAGAACAGGTAGAGCGGATCAAGGCCGACCATAATTTTTTCCCATTCCTGTTACAAGGCATTGGGGTTGGCGGCAGGCCGCGACTTCAAGGAATGTTGGTAGATGCGGTGTGGGAGATAAATCCTGCGGGCGAGCCGGTTCACATCTGGCATGCCTATGAACATCTCGATCCTGAAGTTGACACCCTCTGTCCCATTGATTTCCGGACGAGTTGGACCCATCTCAATGCCGTCGAATTAACGCCGGAGGGCGACGTTCTAATCAGCTCTCAGAAATTGAGCACGGTAATGAAGATTGACTGGCCGAAGGGCGATATTCTTTGGAAATGGGGACGGTTTGGGGCCCTCAGCCACCCACACGATCCAACCATCACTCCAGAGGGTAACCTTCTCGTGTTCGACAATGGTACACATCACCCAATCTTAGGGCGATCTCGAGTCGTAGAGGTCAGTATGGAAAGCAAAGAAATCGTATGGCAGTATATCCCTTCGCCTGTTTTCAGCATGCTCAGCGCGCACATAGCGGGGGCTGAGCGTCTGCCCAATGGAAATACTTTGATTTGTGAGGGCGAGAGCGGCCGCGTCTTCGAGGTCACCCGTGATTGTGAGATCTGCTGGGAGTGGAACAGCCCCTTTGTGCATAACTTTAAGGGGATCAAAGCGGTCATGTTGTTCCGTGCCCATCGATATGCCCCGGATGGGCCAGAGCTTAGGGGCAAAAGGATTGACGACAAGGGATTCGAAGACCTCAACGAGAAATGGGGCTTAAATCCAAGAGATTGATGAGCTCGTCTCTCGTGTAGGCTTAAGCTGTCCACCAGGAATCAATTCAATTAAGCGGGAAGTTTCCTGACTTTGTAAGGAACACCGTTGTCCATGGGCGAAATTTGCTGGAGAAGTGGGGTACCCATCGAGGGTGAGCAGGCTTCGACGTGAGTCTTCGATCCTGAGCCTTTCGGCAGTGAGCTCAAGGCCGAACTGCTCAGACCGAGGGACTCAGCCGAACGTAAGGGGAAAGCCAGCCCTTTAGAGGCTGGAAGGGGTAAGTATTCCCCAGGACCCCGAAAGGGTCACCTCACAAATCATTGGAGTAAAGGGACAGGGGTTTTCCC
>JBGVTJ010000322.1:0-7071 GCA_041862515.1 Thermodesulfobacteriota bacterium
GTGGTGCTGGTACCGGCAAAGACTGAGCATGAGGTCGAGATTCTTGAGGATCTCGAGGTGATAAATGCTAAGGATGTTGTCCCGGGTTGGAGCGTGAAGCACGCACGGTGGGAGACGGAGGGATAGGCTAACCATCCCTTATCGTGGCCCCTCAAGGAGTATGAGGAATGCTATTTCTCCTGAAAATGTTCATCGCCTTTTGACGTGTGTTGACAAGGTTCGGCATGAACAAAGATTCCCACCTGTTGTCCTAAGAAAGAGGCCGGACATCTCCGTATAGAGATGCCGGCCTCAATTTTTAACCTCCATGCAGGGGATCCATTTATTTCCCCTTCGGTTTTTCCCCCGTAATTTTCTCGATCAGTTCCGCATATTGCTTCTTCTGCTCCGCCCGGACCTTCTCGTAGTCAGGGCCATCCATATATTCCATGTTTTCACCGAGCTTTGCCATCAAATTCTTGAAGGTCTTATCTTCGTATAGCTTGCGAAACGCCTCCCGCAGGACCTTCACCCTATCATCTGGCGTTTTCCTCGGGGCCATGATGATTCGATACATAACACCACTCGTGTATCCCAGCTCTTTGAGGGTCGGCACGTCAGGGGCCTCTTTAAGTCGCTTCTCCGCACTAATCGCAAAAAGGCGGAGCTTTCCCGCTCTGTACAGCGGGAGGGTTTGTGCGGGAAAACCTACCGAGAAATCCCCGTCTCCAGCAAGTATGGCCTGCAGGGCTGGTCCGCCCCCCTTATAGGGGATAAATTGGGCATCCACACCAGCTTTGGTGAGTACTAATGCCCCTGGTGTGAAGCCCGCCCCCCATTTACCCGTGTGGGCAAATTGCAGCTTGCCGGGATTCTTCCTGCCATGATCGAGCAGCTCGTCCAAGCTTTTCCAGGGTTTATCCGATCTACTGAAAAAGACCGGAGGACCATAGTTGAGGGCCCATACTGTCCTCAGGGCCTTCGTCGTATCATAGGGAAGTTTTTCAATCAAGGGCTGGAGTTGGTCAATGTAGTTATGGGTGAAAATCAACGTGTATCCGTCCGGCTTTGCCCTCACCGCGGCTGCCGTCCCCGTCTGTCCTCCCGCACCCGGCATGAGTTTCACCACGATTGCTTGTCCCAGGTACTCAGGAATGACACTGGTGAATACTCTGGCGTTCAAGTCGTGGGATCCCCCCGCGCCCAAGGGGATGATCATGGTGATCGGCTTCTTGGGGTAGGTTGCACCCAGGACAGTACCCGCGAACACGAAAACCACGATAAGTCCCACCAAGAGAAAACGGAAGATATTTTTACTCTTCATAAGACCTCCTCCTTTCAAAAGTAATATTCGTTCATCATGAAACACCCGATACCTCACCTCCTTTCATACGTGAATTATGGGCCGCAACCTTGTGCCGCCTTCGGACAGCTCTCACCGCGAACAGAACACTCACAACAGGGATAAGCGCGAAAATCGCGGCGGCGAAGGGACGATCGACAAAAACATAGTGTAACAGATTCCCTCCCGCCAAGCTCAAGGTCTGCCCAAAGGAATACTCAAGGATCGGACCCAGGATAAAAGCCATTACCATCGGGGAAACATCGAACTTCAACTTCCTGGCAACATAGCCCAAGGCTCCGAAAAAAACCAAAACCTCGAGATCAAAGGGGTCGGAACGAAAAACGTAGGATCCGGCGAAGGCAAAGATGGTGATCACCGGGAGTAGGATGGACTTCCTCACTGTAACGATCTTCGCAAACACGGGAACGGTCAGATATCCCAGTATCAGAAACAAGACGTTTGCCAAAAGCATGGCCACAAGGAGGGCGAAGACCGTTGGACCGTGCTCTGCGAATAACCTCGGTCCCGGACGGAGCCCCTGGGCAATGAAGGCTCCAAGCAGAATGGCCGTGATGTTGTCCCCGGGTATCCCCAGGGTAAGTAGCGGAACCAGGGTGGGTCCATTTACAGCGTTATTTGCCGCCTCAGCCGCGGCTACTCCTTCCAGTTCGCCCTTGCCGAAGGTTTCGGGGTGTTTTGAGGCCTTCTTGGCCGAAGCGTATCCAACAAAAGCCGCTACTACCTGACCAACGCCCGGACACGCTCCAAGAGCGGATCCTATGCCCGTTGATCTCAGGATCGTCCTAAAACAACGACGGAACTCCTCATATTTTAGCCTCTCCCCGACCTTGGAAAGATCGACCCTCTCGGTGATAAAGGAAGAGACCTCTCCTTCTATCGCCGCGAGAATCTCCGGAATGGCGAAGACACCGATCAGCATGGGAAGGAGAGGGATTCCTGCTTTGATGGCAAAGATACCAAAAGTGAAGCGCGACATAAAACCCAGCGGGTCCTGACCAACCATGGAGAACAGCAGTCCAATGAAGCACATGATCAATCCCTTGACTGCGGCGCCCGTGGCGGTGGTAGAGATAATAACGAGGCTGAGGAGGACGATTGCCGCCAGCTCAGGCGGCCCCACTTTCAAGGCTATGAGAGCAATGGGCCCGATGAAAAACAGGGTCAGCACATCGCTGGAAAAATCCCCGAACACTGAAGCATACAGGGCCATCTCCAGGGCCTTTCGCGCCTGTCCCTTCTTGGTCAAGGCAGGCCCATCAAATATCGTGGCCACGGCAGCCCCAGTGCCGGGAATGGATACCAGAATCGCAGATATACTTCCCCCGAAAATACCCCCTTTGTATACGCCGATGAGAAAGGGGATGCCCACCAAGGGATGCAGAAAGAAAGAAATAGGTAACAAGATCGCCATGGCCATAACGGTGGTAAAACCTGGAAGAGCGCCCACGAGCATTCCCAACAGGAGGCCCAGGCTAATCATCCCAAAGGTGTCAAACCGCAAGCAAAGCTGTGCCCCTTCCAAGAAACTATCCCACATGTTCTACCATTTTCCTAAAAGTAAGCCAAATTTAAAAGGCCTGATCGAGCCTGAAACCATTGGCCAACTAGCGAGATACATATCGGCCAACCGATTTTATTATCGAATATTCTCCCTACAATCTTAAAATAGGAGGTCCTCCAAAAGGCCCTCCGGCAAGGAGACGTGCAAAGCCCGGGTAAAAATGAAAAAGATGGCCAGGGGAATAACAATGATCACCACGAAAAAGATGAAGATGTTGCGATTTCCAAAGTAAAGGGTTAGGGCTCCGGCAGTGAGGGCACTGGAGAGCACAAATCCAAAGGGCTCAAGGAGCAACGCATAGGTCACCATAATTGCAAAGGTCACCACAACCCTAATGAGCCTTCCCTTATCAAGTTCTCTAAATAAATTCTCTTCCTCTAACTTGAAGCTATAGAGGAAGTACCAGACGCTCAAACCAAGAAGCCCAATCATAGTCAACTGGGGAAACAGGGTAGGCTTCATGCCCATCAAAGCACGGCCCATGAAAAGCTTGGGCTTTTCTATCTGATACGGGATCAACACGTAAAACAAAATAGAAAAGAAAATAAGGAATATAGCCACCTTGGTGTTAAAGTTGAGCTTTTCCTTCCATGATGGGTTACCGGTCTTCTTTTTACTCGTTTCTTCCACGCTTTTTCCCCTCACAAAAGGTAACCGTTATGACGAAGCACACACGGCGAGGTTCATGATTCTCTCAGTCAAGAAGTTACATTTCCGCGTTGGCGCACGGTCTCAACGAAATCCTCGATAGATCCCTTCAAGTCGTAGCGGACCTGATAGGAGAGCTCCTTCTTGGCACGCCTTATGTCCAATGGACCGCGAATTGGGGACTGAGACACGTAGGGGTCCATACCAGGCCCGAGGCATATCTCAGCCTTGGGAAAGACCTCAGCAAGGACTTCAACCACCTCTGAAAGTCTGTAAAACGTGCCGGGGCCGATGTTGAAGATCCAGTGTGCAGGAGAGGAAGTCACCAGTGCCCGATAACATCCGTAGGCTGCATCGGGAGCGTAGGTAAAATCTCCGCCAAAATCGGCTCCGCTCTTATCCTTGATCGATTTGCCCCTCAGCAGTTTGTAAACGAAGGAGGAAATAGGGTTACCGAACTCCAAGGTGTCCAGGTTAGCCATCCTCCCGTACACCCTTGAAGGTCTCAGGACGAGCGCTTCCACCCCATATACGTTCCGGTAAGAACGCATGAGGTTTTCGCACATGGCCTTTGAATTGGCATAGATCCCGAAGGGGTTCTGTGGAGCATCCTCGGGGATACCCTGGGTTGGATCCTCCATCTTTCCATAAACAGCGGCACTGCTCGTAAAAACCACCCTCCTGATTTTCCCCAGCCTCGCCAGTTCGAGGATGTTCTGCATTCCCCCTATATTAACTCGAAAAAGCTCCACGGGAAACGTTTTGTAAACCACTTCATTCCTGAGTGAGGCTAGGTGAATAACATCCTCCACTCCATACTCTTCCACTGTCTCAACAAGGTGACTGAACTGTGTAATGTCTCCCCACACGAAGGTGATGCGCTCCGCAACCTCGGGGTAAAAGGCCAACTCGCCCGAGTGGTTCTGATCATACCCTATTACCTCAAAACCCTCATCAAGGAGAATCTTCGCAGTGTGCAGCCCTATGAGACCGTTAACACCTGTGACGAGAATAGCCATGTTTGTTCCCCCGTGGTATTATAAAACTCACCAGCACAGCCGGGACAAGCACTATCTCACTGCTTCTTTCGGTATATCCCACTGACAAATGTGAGAATTACGATAAAAATTAAAATTATACCAACCGGCCTGGATAAGATCTGCCCTATCACGTCGCCCTCGAAGACTTGCATTGCCCTCCTGAGATTCTGATCCGCCATATTCCCCAAGATAACCCCAAGAACCATTGGGCCAATGGGAAAACCGGTCTTGCGCATGATGTATCCAAACAAGCCAAAACCGAACATCAGGTAAATGTCAAACATCGCCATCTTCTCGGCAAATGAGCCGATGACGCAGAGAAGGGTAACGAGAGGCAAGAGGAGTTCTCTCGGCAGGGAAAAAAGTTTCACGCTCGGCTTGATGAGGGCAAAGGCGCTTAGATACATGGCAATATTGGCAACTATTAGGCCGCCGTAAACAAAATAGAGCAGCCCCGGCTGTTCAAAGTCGATGGTAGGCCCTAAGATGATCCCATGGAGGCTGAGCGCAGCGATAAACGCGGCAGTCGGTGCGCTCCCAGGAATCCCGAGGACCAGGGATGGCAGTAAGGCACCACCAATGTTGGCATTATTGGCAACCTCGGAACAAACGACCCCTTCCAAGTCACCCTTGGAGAACTTTTTCTTTGTGAATCGCTCTCCAATACCGTATGAGACGAAGGTGGCCACGTTCGCTCCACAGCCGGGAATGACCCCGGTTAGCAGCCCAACAAAAGAGGAGCGGATGATGCTTTTCCAGTACTGAAAGATTAACCTCACGGGGGGGAATACCCTGCCGATCTTTTGTGGGATGACATAGGGAGACGACTCGGAAATGGCATCGAATATCTCCGTCATACCAAAGAGGCCAATCAATACCGGTATATAGGGGATCCCGAGGAGGAGCTCCAGGTTCCCAAATGTGAACCGTTCGTACCCGTGAATCTCTTCCCTGCCCACCAAGGCAATGAGCAGACCCAACCACCCCGAAATCCAGCCCTTCAGAGGGGCTTCACCCGAAGTCAGTGTCCCGCTTATAGCCACCCCCCAGAGAGCGAGCAGGGCAACCTCCCAGGAGGCAAATTTCAATGCGATGTCGAGGATGAAAGGGACACAAGAAACTAAGAGCAAGATTCCGACCCAATTGCCGATCATGGAAGCCGTGATGCTCATTCCCAAGACGAGTCCTCCCTGCCCTTTCTTTGCCAGGGGAAATCCCGCCAACTGGGTTGGAACGGCGTCGGGGGTACCGGGGATGTTGATCAGGGTCGCGGATATTGCTCCGCCAAATACAGAGCCGGTAAACACACCAAGCATGAAGGAGATGGCGATATGCGTGGCCATTCCGTAGGAGAGCCCTACCAGGAGGGCCATGGCCATAGTAGTGGAAAGACCTGGCATGGCTCCCCAGATAATGCCGAGAGCGGCCCCCGTAGAGCAAATCAATATCAAAAAGGGGTCAAACGCCATGGAAAAAGAAAACATACTCAGAGCCTCTACCTTGTTAATGCAGATATGTGACCATCCAATCGAAAACGGAATCTCCCGGCATAAAAACCACAAATACTAATCGAAAAAGAGCACTTAGCGAAAAGGGTAGCAGTGTCGAGATAAGGATGATTTTCAGCCATCCAGCCTTTCTCCAAAAAATGTGAAGGGTAGATGCCAGGTAGATAAAGCTGGCAAACTCAAAGGGAGTCCGACCAAGTAAGACGAAAAAATAGAATGCCGTTAGCAGGATAATCCACAGCGACCTCTTCACCTTTGTACTGCTTACCGATTGGCTCGGCGAAAAGGCTCTCCATTTCGTTACCAACTGAGATATCCCGTTATTCCTGAGCGAGGAGACGAACAGACCAAGCCCCATAAAAAAGGTGCAGGCGGAAAGAAATAAAGGAATGAGGCCTGGCGCTGAGCTCCAGCCTCCAGGCCTCGGCATTTGTAAGGACCTGAGAACGACACCAACACTAAACGCCATCAGGACGATCGAGCTGAAGAAGTCAATCGCTGGCATGGTGCCCTTTTTTGAATCTTGTTGCCTTTCAACTTGTTCCTCCATGGTCTCTCCGGCCCTTCCTCATATCAATTGTTACTTAGCGCTCATTCGAGGTTTATAGCCCTCTGGTGGCCACCACGCATCAAAGTCTTCGGGCCTCGGAATGCCTAAATCGGCCGGGTTGACCTTTACCCCTTCCAGCTTCAGATCCCAAAAAAGCCAGGCGGTTACGCTCTCACGAAGTGCAGCCATTCGGTCAGCATCTTCCCCTAAGGCTATCGCCGTGAAGAAAAACTTCTTCTCCAAGAGCGCCTCAAATTCAGGAGAATGAACCGCAGCTTTAAAAGCATCCTTAATCTTTTCCAAGGCCTGAACCGGTGATTCTCTTTTCACACCCAAAGTATATTCGGATCCAAATGGGGCAAACTTGGCCAATCCTGGCACAGAATCAGTAACCGGCCTCAATACTTTTCCGTCCTTGA
>JBGVTJ010000323.1:0-5531 GCA_041862515.1 Thermodesulfobacteriota bacterium
CGAGGGTGAGCAGAGCTTGTCCTGAGTCTTCGACCCTGAGCCTTTCGGCAGTGAGCGACTCGACATGAGCCTTCGACCCGAGCTCAGGCCGAGGGGCTCGTCGACATGTCTCAAGGCCGAACTGCTCAGACCGAAGGGCGGAGCCGAACGTAAGGGGAAGGCCAGCCCTTTACAGGTTGGAAGGGGTAAGTATCCCCCCTTGGGACCCTGAGAGGGTCACTTCGGAAGTACTGAAGCGAAGGGACAGGGGTTTTCTCCTTGCAATGTGTTTTTGAGCAGCGAAGAGCGACTTTTTCAGAGATTTCTCAATGGAAACCAACTTTTCACGCACGTTTGGCGATACTCGATGAACATTATTATTGGAATTGAGAACATAGACCGCAAATTCCGTAATCCTGTTTTGACCCTGGGGAACTTCGACGGTGTGCACCTGGGACATCAAAAGATCTTCAAATCAGTAAAGGAAGAAGCTCAAAAAATAGACGGGGAGGCTATTGTATTCACCTTCGATCCTCATCCTCTCCAGGTCTTAGCCCCTCAAAGATGTCCCCCTCCCCTTACGCCCTTTAAGAAAAAATTGATGTTGATGGAAATGGTAGGTATCGATGTAATCATCGTGGCAACATTCGACTTCGATCTCGCCAACATCACACCCGAGACGTTCGTGGAGCAGATCTTAGTGGATAAGATAGGGGCAAAAAAAATCCTCGTTGGCTACAACTACTATTTCGGCAAAGACCGAAAGGGAAACGTAGAGATGCTCATACGGTTGGGGCGACAATTCGGCTTCGAGGTGAAGGTTATCGAGGCCGTGAAGGTGAATGATACCCCCGTTAGTAGTTCCAAGATACGGGAGCTTATCCAATGTGGAGAAATGCGCCAGGCCGCGCAATTGCTGGGGAGAAACTATCGACTC
The DNA here is from genome assembly GCA_041862515.1 of Thermodesulfobacteriota bacterium. Lineage (GTDB taxonomy): Bacteria > Desulfobacterota > BSN033 > WVXP01. The sequence continues at coordinate 917 of JBGVTJ010000323.1, forward strand.
ATAGGCAAAGTGATTTGGGGAACCGGTAGGGGGAAGGAGTTAGGGTGTCCAACGGCAAACCTGGAAATCCCAAACGGCCTTTACCCCAAGACGGGGGTATATGCCGTGGAGGCGATCCTGGGAAACAAAACGTATCCAGGGGTGGCCAATGTGGGCTACAATCCCACCTTCGGGGAGAATCCTCTCTCCGTTGAGGTACATATCCTGGATTTCACCCGGGACATTTACGGGGAAGAGATCCAGTTGATCTTCCTTGAAAGGATACGTGATGAAGAGGCCTTCGAAGACCCCGATTCCTTAGTCCGGCAAATGAGGAAGGACATTGATGTCGCAAGGAAAATCCTCCTTTGCCGCTCACCGGAGTAACTTCCCAAACCGATTCCATCTTACCTTGTCCAGCAGGTTGGTGGCCCTCTTATGATAGGAGAAGTATACGATAAAGGCCCTCCCTTTTACTGCCGATAAATCGACGAATCCCCAATACCGACTGTCTTGGCTATTATCCCGGTTGTCTCCAAGCACAAAAATGGAGTGAGGAGGCACAACTGTAGGTCCATAATTGTCCTTCGGCCGAAAATGGCTCGGGATGAAGGGGCTGTATACCCCCCACGGATCCTCGATTGCCATCCCATTGATAAATATCTTCCTATCTTTGATCAGTACATCCTCTCCCTCGGTCGCGATCACCCTTTTGATGAAATCCTTCTTGGGATCCTCCGGATAGATGAAAACGATGATATCCCCCCTCTTCGGCTTATGAAACGTCAGGAATTTTTTCCCGATATAGGGGATCCTGATGCCGTAGATGAACTTGCTAACCAGGATATGATCCCCTACTAAAAGGGTGGGTTCCATAGAACTTGAAGGGATTTTAAAGGCCTGAACCAAAAAAGTCCTGATTAACAGGGCAATAATAAGAGCGATAATAAAGGCCTCGGCATATTCGCGCACCACACCCTTTTTCTTGGCCTTTCTTATCGAAGTCTTTCCCGCCATGGTGTTATCCCCCGTGGATTCCTATTTCGGTTGAGCTTCCTTTCCTCTCCTCTTATCCTTCCGCTATGAATCGGGCGATGAAGGAATATACGTTGGCAACTTCTCCTTTTTTCCGATGAGTTTGGCTTCCCTCTTCGCCTCATCCAAAGTTCGATAATGGCCAATCCTCACCTGATACATTCTTCCCATCCCCGAGATGATCTCGCTTGTAACATAGGCCAGGTAGCCCTTCCCTTTTAAGCGTTTGGTCAAATCCTCCGCTTGTTTCTGGTGGGCAAAGGAACCCACCTGGATGGCAAAGGGAGCCCCCCCTAAAAGCTCCGTTTTTGATGATTTGTCCTCTTTTAAAGGGCTTTCCCCTTTCTCCGGACCGCTTACGGCCTTGGTCCCCCCGGAATCACCCCTCTTACTTGTAGTTTTCGGAGATGGCTCTCTCTTCAAGAGGGTTTCATAAAAAGAGAGGGATAAATCATCCCTTTCAACCACTTCCCCTTCAAAGGGGGATGCCTTTCGTGTCCTATCATTCCCCTCCCCTCTTTCCCTCGTTCCCTCATCCTCATTTCCCATCTTGACGGCCGATTCCGACATCTCCTTCCTCTGAGGCGCCATGGTCTTTCCGGTGGATGCGAACTTATATCCCAACCAAAGACCAATGAAAAATATGATTCCGTAACTCAATAGGATGCGTCCCGCCTTCATTCCGGTACCGGAACCCTTTCCCTTACTCATTCCCATATGATCCCTTGCCCTTTCCCATTCGAAGGATTACATCTTTTCAGGGGCCGTGATTCCCAATACATTGAGAGCGTTCTTGATGACCCTCTTTGTCGATCTCATCAAAAGCAGGCGGGCCTTGGTCAGCTCCACCTCAGATGAAATCACGCGGTATTTATTATAATAACTATGGAAAGAACTGGATAGTTCGATCAGATAAAAGGGGATTCGATGAGGCTCTAGCGAGAGGGCACTTGCCTCGATAACCTCGGGATATGCCGAAAGGTACTTGAGTAGGTTCAACTCCTCAGGAAGTTTGAGCAGAAGGACATTGATATCCTCGAATCGCGGCAAAACGATGCCCTTATTCAGGGCTTCCTTGATAATGCTGCATACTCGGGCATGAGCATACTGGACATAATAGACGGGATTTTCGGCACTCTGTCTCTTGGCCAACTCCAGGTCGAAATCGAGTTGGCTGTCGGGTCGTCTCATGAGGAAGAAGAACCGTGCCGCATCCGGGCCAACTTCCTCCACCACATCCCTCAGCGTTGTGAAATCTCCCGCCCGGGTTGACATGGTAACAGGCTTTCCATCTCGCATGAGGCTCACCAATTGGACAAGGATTATCTTCAAAACCGCCTCGTCCTTACCCATTGCCATCAAGGAGGCTTTCATCCGGGGAACGTATCCATGGTGATCTGCGCCCCAGATATTGATCAATACGTCGAACCCCCGATCCAATTTATCCTTATGGTACGCGACATCGGATGCGAAATAGGTCGTCTGCCCATCCGCCTTTACCAAAACGCGATCCTTCTCATCGCCATATTGGGAAGTCTTAAGCCATAAGGCCCCATCCTTTTCGTAAACGAGGCCCCTTTCCTTCAAAGCCTCGATAGCCCCTGCGACTTTCTTATCCCGATAGAGTTCTTTCTCGCTAAACCAGCTGTCAAAATGGACTCCGAATTTATCTAAATCTCCTTTTATTCCCCGTAATACATCATTGGCGCCAAAATCTGCCAATGACCGGATCGATTCCTCCTGGGGATAACGGAGATACTCATCCTTCTTCTCCTTGATGGCTCTTTCAGCGATCTCCGCTATGTAATCCCCCTGATAACAATAGTCAGGAAATTCGACCTCCTTCCCCAGGGCATGGAGATAACGGAGAAAAACTGACTTACCCAAGGTATTCATCTGGTTCCCAACGTCATTAATGTAATATTCCCTAAAGACTCGATAATCACATGTCTCGAGGATATTTGCCAAGACATCGCCGATTGCCGCTCCCCTGCCATGCCCAACGTGCAACGGTCCCGTCGGATTGGCGCTGATGAATTCGATTTGAACGTGCCTATGTTTCCCTATTTTCCCCTTGCCGAAGTCGTCCCCCACACCCTCGATTTCCTTCAGGACTGAATACCACACCTCTTTTTTCAGAAAAAAGTTGATGAATCCTGGGCCGGCGACTTCCGCTTTTTCGATGACCTCATCTTCATCCTCTAACTGGTCCAAAATGACTCTGGCCACTTCGTGAGGGGGCCTACCCTCCCGGGCCGTCATGACCATGGCAATGTTGGTAGCATAATCGCCGTGGGACTTTTCCTTCGGAGATTCGACAATTACGGGCGGAATCTCCCTGCTATTCAGCAGGCCCCTATCCATACAACGGCGAATGGAATCGCTCACCAATTCCGTTAGCGTCTTTTTCATCTCTTCTTGTTCTTTCGCGCGGCTGCCTTTCCCCCCCGTGCTTTGAGAGCTCCTCCAGCCGCCCTGCGCTCCCTTTGCCAAGTCAAACCGGTAACTTCCCAGTAGACCTCAGGACGTCTGTCCCTCAGAAAGGTCCACTCCCTTCTAGTCACGCCGATATCCTGTATATCGATATTGGCAAAAACGATCCCCTCCTGCATCCCGCTAGGCTTATCGATAAGCTCCCCCTCCGGTGTCACACAGAAACTCTTCCCATAGAAATCCTGCTTTTTTTCGCTTCCTATCCGATTTACCCGAAAGATGAACAGGCCATTGGTAATAGCATTAGCCCTCATGACGGTTTCCCATTTTTGCTGCGAGGCAAAGGCGGCAGCAGTGGGGGCGAAAACAATCTGGGCCCCCTTAAGAGCCAGTATTCTCGTTCCTTCTGGAAAGAAATTGTCCCAACAAATTTGAACGCCTATCTTGGCATATTTGGTATGGAAGACGGGAAATCCCGTATCTCCCGGTGAAAAGTAGGATTTCTCTTCCCAAAGGGGTATCTGGGGAATGTGAACCTTCCTATACCCGCCCAGCACCTTGCCGTCGGCATTGATAACCACCGCCGTATTGTAATAAACTCCTTCGATCCCCTCCTCAAATAAGGGGCAGATGAGAACCGCTGATTTCTCCCTGGCTACTTTCTGCATCATTTGGATAGTCTTCCCGTTCATGGGCTCTGCAAGGCCGAAATTCCGCCGATCAATGTCCCTCGGGAACCAATGCGTGCTAAAGAGCTCCTGGAAGCCGATAATCTTTGCCCCTTTCTCGGAAGCCAGTTCAGCTAGTTGCACCGCTTTCTTCAGGTTCCTTTCCTTGTCCTCAACGCAGGCCATCTGAATCCCACAAATTCTCAGCATCTCCCGCATCCCCCTCTTGTGTAACCTTCCCAGTTTTTCGCATTCATGAACGGCTGTTGAATGAAAATTCTAACAGAGGAACAAACGCACTGTCAAGGACGCCCCCTTTAGAAGTTTCCTGAGTTTCTGGAGAAACCGTTGTCCCTGAGCGTAATTTGCTGGGCGAGGGTGAGCAGAGCTTGTCCTGAGTCTTCGACCCTGAGCCTTTCGGCAGTGAGCGACTCGACATGAGCCTTCGACCCGAGCTCAGGCCGAGGGGCTCGTCGACATGTCTCAAGGCCGAACTGCTC
>JBGVTJ010000324.1:0-5896 GCA_041862515.1 Thermodesulfobacteriota bacterium
TGACATTCATAACGCCAACCATCTGCGCGAATAACATAGGGATTACATGTGAAATGCTGCCAACTCCTGCGGAGGAGAGCACTACCTTTTCGGCTTTCAGCACATCTTCCAAGCTCCTCCAGGGGGTCTTGGTGGAAACAATGAGGGAATATTCCTCCGTAGTAGGCGACCCTAACCAGCTCATTTTGGAAAGATCAAATTTGATCCCCTCGAGTCCCGCCACTTGACCAAGAGGTAAGGCTCTGTTGAAAGTGCCGAAGGTGAGGCCATTCGGTTTTGCGTGATAAATCTCATTGGTCCCAATGATATGTCCGGCGCCAGGGACGTTCTTGACGATTATCGTACTGCCAGGTAAGTGCTTCTGCATAAACCTCGCCATCAGCCGGCCGTAAAAATCGTAGCCTCCACCGGGGCTGGTAGCTACAATCAACGTTATGGTTTTCCCCTCGTAGAATGGCTTAGCGTTCGTATGACTTCCAAACAAAAGGAGAAACGCCAAGAGGGAAACCATCGAAAAGAGTACTATCTTCTTCTTCATGAGAAACACCTCCTTCTAAAATTGAAAATACAGTTTGCCGCCCTCACTTATCCTATTCCTCTGTATCAATTTTCCCCTCCTTTCAGACGATTTTTTTAGCATGGAATTTCCCGTGGTAGTCGCCTTCTACCAGGAAAACCCGAGGATCCCCCCATAGAGGGGCACCTTCATGCCTACGGCGAAGATAAGATAAATTGCGAGCCAGATGCCTACGGTGTAGATTGCTACGGTTTTCCGGTTTTCACGCCCGAACAGGGACATGAAAAGGGGCACAACCGCTGCTATCGCAACCCAGAAGCCAAAAACTAATATTATGCTCAAGAATCCCGACACCCACAGCATCATTATTGCCTCACTTCTGGGTGTGGTTTTTGGTTTAGTTGGCTTAAAAGCAGCTGCTGGATCGTCCTTCTTCGGTTTGCCTTCCTCTGTTTCAGGAGAACCCCCACGACCCATCTCCGAGAACAGCAGACAAACGGAAAGTCCTGTTCCGACAATCACGATCAACAGCGGGAAGAGGCGTGCCTTTATTGACCACCCTGTGCATAAAAAGAAACCCCCCAGGAAAAGGAACAGCAATACTAAGGCAAAAATAGCTCGTCCTCTCACCTTCATGTTACTTCCCTCCTTTTCTTCTGTCTCTCTCGGCAGGCGTGCCATATGGAGTAGCCAAGGGAGAGGAGAGCCATTACGAGAAGCACCAGAACCACTGGTCGTTTTAGGAAAGCAATTCCCCAAACGCCGAGAGATTTATGGAGATAGTCCTCGGCCAGTGGTCCGAGAATGAAGCCAAGGATGAGCGGGGCTCGGGGATAGTGCCATTTCTTCATTCCATAGCCCAAGAACCCGAAAAAAACAGCCAAAACCACATCCTGCCAGTAACCCCTGATCAAAAAAGCCCCCACCGCGGCTATCACCATAATAGGTGGGATGAGCAAGCTGCTGCGTAGAAACGCCAGCTTACCCATATATCCACTCACCGGGTACAGGGTAACCGCCCCTATAATGTTGGCAATGACCATTACCCACACCATGCCCCACACCAGGTCCAGATGGTCGGTGATCATCTTCGGGCCTGGAACGATGCCGAGGATGAGAAAAGCCCCGAGGAGGATAGCCATTCCGCTACTGCCAGGTATGCCAAAGACGATCGTTGGCAGCAATGCGCCCCCCTCCTTTGAGTTATTGGCCGTCTCTACGCCGATCACTCCCCGTATGTCACCCTTGCCAAAGTTCTCATTGTTCTTGCAAGTTTGTACAGCATGACCGTAGCAGATCCACGTTGCGGCATCGCCCCCCAAACCGGGGATGATCCCGATAAAGGTTCCGATAATCGCCGTCCGTAGTGAGAGCCACCACTCGCGGAAAACCGCCTTGGTTCCTTCCCATAGTTGGCCCCAACTCATACTCACGTCAGCTTCGGCTATGCGAGCAGCCCTTCCTCGTGCACCGAGCTCCATCATCTCGGCAAAGGCGAATATTCCGAGGACGATGGTAACAATGTTTATGCCGTCCCACAACCACAGCTGACCGAAGGTAAAACGGCCCACTCCCGTATGGGGGTCCAGGCCAACTGTACCTAACAAGAGCCCCAGCAAAGCAGCGGTGAATCCCTTAGACATAGACTCACGGCTGATGACGACGACGAATGTGAGACCAAACACGATGAGCATGAAGACTTCAGCGGAGCCGAATGTCATGGCAATTGGCCTCAGAACAGGTATCAGTGCAGCCAGTACCGCTGCCCCAATTATCCCCCCGAGGCCCGAGGCCGCTAGTTGGGCTCCCATCGCCTCTCCTCCCCTCCCCTGTTTGGTCATGGGATAACCATCAATGATGGTAGCTACGGTCGGACCGGTTCCGGGAATACCAAACAAGATACCCGGGATAGACCCCCCGGTATGTACCACCGAGTGCATGGATAGCAAGAAGGCAAGCCCGAGAAATGGCTTCATGCCAAAGACAAAAGGAATCAAGAGAGCAAGTCCCACGTTGCCGCCCAATCCCGGGACCGCTCCAAAGAAGTTCCCGAGGAATGTGGCGAACAGCATCAAACCCAAGACCTCCCAGGTCATAGTCTGCTGGAGTCCGCTTAACATTGCTTCAATCATTCTCCGTTCCCCTTCGATTTCTTAGTTCTGTTCAAAGGTTTATGGATCTGTTCTCCCCCCTTGTATTCGGGAGCGGGCGGAACTTTCTCCCTTCAAACAAAACCCGCGGCGAGGTTTGGTTTCTCTGAAACACCTCCTAGGGATGGGAGGTCTGTGAAAACCACTCCGTTGGTATTTCGTTCCCAATGCCGGCATGACGAGCCCGGTCGTAGATCAATTTGGCCACCGACGCAAACTCTATTCCCAAGCCCCAGTTCTTGTTCATGAGGGTGATTTGGGACGGTGTCGTTCTATGGGGAGCCCTATCTGTGAGCATGTCGCTGAGAAAGTGTATCTTACCCCTGTACCGCTCGAACCTCTCATCCTCCAGCTCGGTCCTTTCTCCTTCTCTTTCCGCCTCACGGTGGGAAGCTTCAAAGTCTTGTGTAGCATACGTAAAATAGCCTCCCGAACCCCCAGGGCCGGAAAACGCGATGATGTCACTCCTTCGCCACGCTTCCTCATCCAGCTCATGACACCGAATGCAGGTGAGATGTACTCCATTCTCGACCCATTCGCCCTTGGCGACCGCCCCGGCAGAATTGGTGGCGCAAGCCACGATGTCAACTCCGCTTATGGCCTGCCGGGCGCTTTTCTCCGGTATTACCTCGATATGCAACTCTTTCGCCAACTTCTCGGCAAATGACTCGCGATGCTCCGGTTGAGGGCTGAAGACCTTTATCGTTGATATCGGCCTCACAGAAGCCAGTGACCAGGCCGCGGTCTCCGCCTGCCATCCTGAGCCCAGAACGGCTGCTGTGCGGGAGTCCTCTCGAGCCATGTATTTAGTCCCAACACCGGTGACGCCAGCCACACGCATCCTCTGGAGATGGCCATCCGTAATGATGGCCAGCAATTCCAGGGTTTCTGAGCTGTAAAGGAAGACAAGCCCTACATAGCGGTTCCCTGGGGCAGCAGGGATCTTAACCCTACGGGCAACACCTCCAACTACGGGGTGGGTGACCAGGTCGGAGTTGATGCGCTGTGCCACCACCCCCAAACTCTCCAGCCCACCCTCTATCGTCTTAAACGAATAATACACATCGGGGTGTGAGCTGACCATAAAGCTGTCCCGGCGTGGTGCATTCACTGCACCGCCGAGGCCCAGTTCGCGGAAAGCATCTTCGAGAGCAGCGATGCAATCCCTCATGTTCAGAACCTGGGCAACATCATCGTCGTTGAGCACTAATGTCATCCTTCCCTCTCCTCCCGATATGCAAGAGCGTCTAACTCTCCCTATCCTCTTAGGAGCTCTATTTTATCCCGCCACTTCTCAATCACCTTTGCCCGCAGTTCCTCACTGGCCTTATTGACTTGCGGAAATCGATCCCTCCAGTAAAAGGGTCGGCAGGCATCTATGATCATGGCGCTGTGTGTCAAATCATCTCTTTCCCTCTTTTCCGGCGGCAAAGCAGGATCAAGCCTGGTACCCCAGCAGCCCTTCAATATACTCGCTGAGTTCTCGAAATTGGCCCGGGTGACTACAGCCCAGAGCACTTCGTTCAGGTCGGTGGGGTCTATGTCATCGTCGACCACTATTACCAGCTTGGCCATGTATCCCCCCGCGTGGCTTCCGATGGCGGCAAGTCCTGCTTGCATGGCATGGCCGCCGTGGCTCTGTTTTAGGGATATGATCACTATCATACGCCCTCCGCCAGCTTCATGATCCCAGACCCCTTTAATACCGCTAATGCCGGCCTTTTCGAGCGCATTCCACAGCAAGGGAGTTGTCCGCACTGGGACCGCAAAAGCGTAGTGAGGTGGTTTTATTGGAGGGGCACCCGCTAAGAGGGGATTATTTCTGTGATAGACTGCCTTCACGCGCACAACCGGCTCATCCCTTTCGCCCCCTCCATAGTATCCGGTCCATTCCCCGAAGGGTCCTTCCATTCTCGTCTCAACCTCTGGTGGCAGATACTCGCCCTCTATCGCAATTTCACTATGAGCGGGAATTGGAAGGCCTGTGATTTCTCCGGGAATAACCTTTTGGGGTTCGTTTGCCAAGTAACCCGCCCATTCAAATTCAGAAGTCCCCCAGGAAACATGGGATGCCGCGCTGAGCCACAATATCGGGGCCGGGCCAAAATCCATAACTACAGGACAACTCTCCCCCTTGGACCAATATTTTTTCCGGATTATTGCATTATGTTTGCCCGGAGAAATGTACAATCCCACCGTTTTTTCATCATGGAGCATTACCCTTTGCACCCCAGCATTTATATATCCTGTGTCAGGGTCCATCATTATGACAACTACGCCTGTTCCGATGTACCTGCCCCCATCATGTTCATGATATCGGGGCACTGGAAATGTATAGAGATTCACGTCACCGCCGATATGAACATTCTCCATGACAGGACCTGTTTTGACTTCGACCGGCTTAACCGGTTTGAAGTCAAGAGCGCGCCATCTTTTAATGATCTCCATCTTATCCGTGTCGGGTGGCATGCCAATAGCAATGGCGAAACGCCTTACCGTTGTATAGAGGTTCGTTGCCACTCTGTATCCTGCCGGATAGCCCTTGAACTTGTCGAAGAGCAGGAGTGGTCCCCCTTTTTCAGCCAGCAGTTCCGTGAGCGTTCCCAATTCAATGTCCCAATCTACTCCCTGCAACTCCAGCAGGTCTCCCTCCTCTTTGCTTTTTTCCAGAAAACCTCTGAGATCTAACATTATTTTTTCCCCTCACATATCTCCCATCTTTGGACCGACCCGAGATGGGCCTTCACGCAGGAGCCAGCCCCGATTTAATTCGAATTTACGACAAATACACCTGCTTCTTTTCCCATACCCTTGCACATGGAAAGGAAGTTTTGATATGTGTCTTTCGTGTATTCCTGTGGCACCACCAACTGCCTTTACTGAACTCGGCTACTTTTTCTTCTCCTCTGCTTTGTAAAAGGCAACGGGAGCATGCGCAAGGACATTATACTCGCTATCGGTCACCATGAGGGTGTAGGCGCCCTCCTTTATCAACTTTTTCGCAATATAAGGGCCACAGCTCCACGTGGTCACCCATGCACCTGTCTCATTGGCTACAGGACTCGGTTTGAGGGCATGACCAATGTCAGATTGTACCCCATCAATTGTGGTAATGAGGAGGCTCAACTCCTGACCCGGCTTAAAACCCGTGCCCACAATGGACATTTTGGCTTTCTTGTCCATCTTGACCATGAGAGTAGCCACCATCACCGTCGGGCCAGGTCCGCCC
>JBGVTJ010000325.1:0-24975 GCA_041862515.1 Thermodesulfobacteriota bacterium
AGGGAGTACCGCTGTACATGAGCGAAATTTGCTGGGGAAGGGTCACACCGATCAGGCCGTTGCCCTGGTTCCCTGGAGCGAACATTAAAGAATTTTGGCTAACCATTCTTGGTGAAGCGAAACGACCGCAAATCCAATGTCTGAGCCCAGAGGGCGAGTTTTGGATTTGCAGTGAAGCGAACTCTAGAGTGGTCCAAAATTCTTTTCAGTGAGCGCAAGGGAATTTGGGCAACAGACCACGAGCAACCGAACGGACAATGGTGTTCGCTTATGAGAAATATAAACTCCTTTACAATCAATAGGTTACAACAACCCGGTCTAAAAAAGTCAGGAAACTCCAGAAAAACTCCATCAAAATCCACCACCTGATTACCAATCCAACGGCCAACGAGGTTTCTTATTCTTTTGATGGTGAATTTTAGGAAATTGCCTCCTAAAACCTTGACACGGGTAATGGATCCCGACTATATTGATTCAATCCGAGGGGACTCAATCCGATCGGGCCAGTAATATGGAAATGGATCTGATAAGCCCTACCCTCTTTTCCGTCTCCAGGTACATCTATCTCTGTTCCTTTCTGCTTTACCTCCTCTTCTCGGTAATTCGAAAAAGGTATATTGGGATAGCAGCCACGTCTCTTATTTCAGGGGGGTTCTTTGTCCACAGCCTCGGCCTCATCTACCGATGGGTCGAAACCCACAAAACGGGATACGGGTATATCCCCTTATCCAACATGTATGAATCGCTGATCTTCTTCTCATGGACCATTGCCCTCATATATCTCTTGCTGGAATTTTATTTTAAACAGAGGATTATCGGGATCTTCGCTACCCTATTCGCCTTCATGGCCATATCCGCCTCATCCATTCTTCCCGGCAGCAATGCAGCGATAAAACCGTTAATGCCTGCACTGCAGAGCAATTGGCTTGCCATCCACGTCATCACCTGCTTTTTCGGGTACGCCGCTTTTGCCGTCTCCTTCGGGATCAGCCTTCTCTTTTTGATTCAGCATCGATGGGAGGGGATCTCCGGTGCCATTGGATGGCTGCCGAATACCAAAACACTGGATGAAATCAATTACCGGTCGATCGTTCTCGGATTCCCCATGTTGACTGTGGGAATCATCACCGGGGCGGCTTGGGCACATTATGCTTGGGGGAGTTACTGGAGCTGGGATCCAAAGGAAACCTGGTCCCTGATTACCTGGTTCATCTACGCGGCATATCTCCATGCCAGGATCACTCGAGACTGGAGGGGAAGGAGAATGGCAATTCTATCCCTGGTCGGGTTTATGGCGGTTCTGTTTACCTACTTCGGCGTTTCATATATCCTTGCGGGCCTTCATAGTTACGCGAGCCCATCCTAGGAAGATTTCATGAAATAACGCTATTGGCTGTAGATCGTGTATATCTCCTCATCGATCATCCGCACCCAATTTCTCCTCAGAACTCGAATGGCCTGCTCCATATTGTCCAGCCCCACAATGAGCACGGCATTCTCAGATCTCGCTAAACAGGTGTAGAGGTAATTGATGTTGATATTCGCCTCTTTGAGGGGCTTCAGGACAGCATTGAGTCCTCCGGGGTGATGCGGGGCTTCCACGGCCAATACGTCCGTCATTTTGACGGAATAACCATGGCTTTTTAGCACGTTGGCCGCCTTTTCGGGATCATTAGCCACAAATCGAACAGCGCTGATATCCGCAGTATCGGCCACACTCACGGCGATAATATTGATCCCGTTTTCCCCCAAAAATCCGATCACTTCGGAAAATTTCCCCGGAACATTCTCCAAGCTTATGGAAATCTGTTTGACGGACATCCCTTCCTCCCCTTTCCCCGTCGATCTCCTTAATCGTAATCATGGCCTTTCATGAAGGCCTTCTTGTTCAAGTCGACCAAGGCTTTTCCCCTCCGAGAAAATGTATCTTTCAGCGCCGTTTCAACCCCTTCCCGTGAAACGATGCCGGTCTTTTTGACGAAAAACCCCAGCATGACCATGTTCACAACCCTTTCATCACCTAAGCTTTTTGCGAGGTCATTGGCAGGAATCTCGAATAACTCGATATCACCACGAATGGGCCGGGTATCGATCATGTCTGCATTCAAAAAGATGATGCCGCCGGATTGGACGACGTTCTGAAATCGCACGAGGGATGGGTTATTCATGACGACGACGAATTCAGGGGATGAGGCGACGGGAGAGGCAATCTCATCATCCGAGATGGCCACAGTGCAATTGGCAGTCCCACCCCTTACCTCGGCGCCGTACGATGGGAGATATGTTACATTTTGCCCGTCTGCCATCGCCGCATAGGCGAAGATATACCCCATTGATAGTACGCCCTGTCCCCCGAATCCCGAAAAGATCGTTTTGATCAGCATTCTTTGCCCCGTTCTGTTTTGTCCTTGATCACACCTAAGGGATAGGAGTGCACGATTTCCTCTTCGATCCATTGGCACGCCTCATGGGGACTCATCCTCCAATTAGTAGGGCATGGAGATAATATTTCAATTAAGGAGAAGCCAAGGTTATCCATTTGAGCCTTAAATCCCTTGGCAATGGCCCTCTTCGTTTTCCTGATATTGGCGGGATTGTTTACCGCGGTTCTTTCGATATAGGCACTTCCCTCGGTTAGGGCTACCATTTCGCTCAACCGAATGGGGTATCCATCCCGCAGCCCTTCCCTGCCTCCAGGGGATGTCGTCGTATGTTGGCCTAATATCGTGGTGGGAGCCATCTGCCCCCCTGTCATTCCGTAACAAACGTTATTGATGAAGAGGGCAGTGATATTCTCACCCCGATTTGCGGTATGGATCGTCTCGGCGGTTCCGATGGCGGCGATATCACCATCGCCCTGATACGTAAATACTACCCGGTCTGGAAGGACCCTTTTGAGGCCCGTTGCCAGGGCGGTCCCTCTTCCATGGGGCGATTCCGCCATATCGAAATCGAAGTAGAAGTAGGCGAGCACCGCGCATCCCGCTGGAGGGACACCGATGGTGATCTCCCTCAACCCCATCTCATCGATGACTTCGGCCACCAAACGGTGAATGATACTATGGCCGCATCCCGGGCAGTAGTGAAAGGGAACCCTTTTTAAACTCCTCGGCCTTGAAAAAACCTTTTTCATAGCTCCGTGGTCACAGTCTCTTCTGGAAGTATTGGCTTGATATGATTCGTGAGATCTCCAGAGGCGTTGGGACAATGCCCCCCGGCCTCCCGTAAGAATAGATATCCCCGTCTTTTCCCAGGGCAATTCTCACATCCTCAACCATTTGTCCCATGTTCATCTCGAAGACGAAGAAGAGCTTTGCCCTCTTTCCCAGTTCTGCCAAGACCACTCCTGGAAAGGGCCAGAGGGTGATGGGCCTGAACAATCCAACTTTCAAGCCCTGTTCCCTCACCCTCTTTACCGCTCCCTTTGCAATACGCGCAGCCGTCCCGAAGGCAACGACCACCATCTTGGCCTCCTCCAGCAGGAAGGTCTCATACCTCACCTCCTTTTTCTGGATCCTCTCATACTTCCTCATCAGCTTCCAGTTGTGTTCCTCTTCGAGAACGGGGTCCAAAATGAGGGATCGTATGAACCTGCTTGGCCTTCCCTTTGCCCCCGTGAGAGTCCAATCCTTTGGGGGCAACCTCTTCGGATTTTTACGATCGGGAAATTCAACGGGCTCCATCATCTGGCCCAACATTCCATCGGCGAAAATGATGACCGGGATCCTGTAGATATCGGCTAAATCGAAGGCCTCCATGGCGAGTTCTGCCATTTCTTGGCATGAACTGGGGGCCAAGACGATATTCCGATAATCCCCATGTCCCCCTCCCCTTGTTGCCTGAAAATAGTCCGACTGGGCAGGAGCAATATTACCCAAGCCAGGCCCCCCCCTGCACATATTGACGATAACGGCGGGCAGCTCTAAGGCCGCGAGATAGGAGATGCCCTCCTGTTTCAGGCTGATACCAGGGCTGGAGGAGGAAGTCATGACCCGCGCACCCGCCATGCTCCCACCGATCACCATATTGATGGCCGCCAATTCGCTTTCGGCCTGAATGAAACAGCCACCCTTCAGTTTCGATAAGGCCTGGGCCATGTACTCTGGCGTCTCATTCTGAGGGGTTATGGGATAGCCGAAGTAAAACCGACACCCTGCCCTTATTGCCGCCTCAGCCACGACGTGGTTTCCCATCATCAAAACCTTAGCCACGATACACCTCTATTGCCACTTCAGGACAGAGAATTGCGCATATTGAGCAACCCGTACACGTTCGCTTTGCCTTCTTGCTGTTCTCCTCGGTAAAGTACGCGGGGTGATAACCCTTCACATTGAGATTATTCGAAATTGAAATAATCCCCTTAGGACAAAACTCGATGCACAGTTTGCATCCCTTGCAGAGCTCTTGATCGATTTCAATGTACCCCTTCAAGCTCGTTCTCCCATCCATACAGAAAGGATCAATACGTAACATAAGATGGTACGATAAAATGTCAAGCCTTTTTTGCCTTGTCTCCCCTACTTCCCTTTTCCCTCCGAGGGTGATGATATTTCCTCGATCTTATCACATAAGGGTGGTGTCCAATAGTGAAGCAACGGAGAGATTGCTAACGCCTTGACTTCTCATGGATAGTAGTACTATATTCTATCACCAAAACGGAAAGGTATTCCAGGGGCCAAGAATATGACCGTATCCCTCGCTGATTTGGAAAACCAGAACAAACAGTTGATTATGATCGGCGGAAAGGGGGGAGTCGGAAAGACTACATGTGCCACGGCCATCGCCGTCCATTTCGCCCGTTTGGGAAGGAAAACCCTGGTCATCTCCAGCGATCCAACCCCATCCCTCTCCGACATCTTTGAGATGGAGATCGGAGATCGACAGACCCCTATCGCGGGGATTGGGGGCCTTTACGGCATCGAAATCAGCGCCGATGTCGTTCTCAATATGTGGAGGGAACGATTTGGTCCGGAAATCTATGAGGTCATCTCCTCTTTTGCCAAGGTAGACTACGACTTCGTTGATTACATTGGGACCGCTCCGGGAATAGAAGAGGAGTACATGCTGAATTACATCCTGGGGTTGGTCGAGAGCAAGGAGTTCGATCTCGTGGTCTGGGATACAGCCCCTGCCGGACATACCTTAAGGCTGCTCCACCTGCCTCAGATCTTCCTAAAACACCTGGAAGCAGCTACCAAATTCTACATGAACATTTACAGTTACTTCGAGAAATTGAAGGAAACCGTCAAACTTCAAAAGGGGAAACGCACCCTGCTGGAGATCATCAGCAGCTGGGAAGCCTTAGCCATTAAGATCGTTGACTTCATCCGGGATCGCGAAAAGTCGGAGTTCATCATCGTCACCATACCCGAAGCCCTTGGAGTCAAACAGACCGAAAGGATCATCAGCGATTTCGATCAGTACGAGCTCATAGTAAACCATATGATTATCAATAACGTCGTCAAAGAGGCGGACTGTGCTTTCCATCAGGCGAGAAAGGCGATGCAGATGGAATATATAAAAACCCTCGAGCATCGATATGGAGGGAGGATAAAGATGGTCCACGTTCCCCTTGCCCCCCGGGAGATCAAGGGGCTGGAGCGCATCGAGCAGGTGTCGGAGATCCTCTTCTCCAAATAGTCGGACTATCAGTCCATGAGGGACGAGCGTTTCCTGAATTTCGTGCATAATGTATCTGTAACTTGTTGACTATAGAGGAAATCCTATCTTTCATAAGAGCAGGGCGTTGTCTCTGAGCGCAATCTGCTGGAGAAGTGAGATATCCATCGAGGGTAAGCAGGCTTCGACGTGAGCCCTCGGCGTGAGCTCGGTCGAACGCTCAGCCGAACGTAAGGGGTACGCATTCCCCGGGATCCCGAAAGCGTTACTTCGGAAGCACTGAAGCGAAGGGACAATGGCGTTCTCCAGAGACTCCGGATGGAAGACGACCCTATGGAGGCATCATGACCATTTCAAGACGAGCCCAACAGATTAAACCCTCTCCAACCTTGACCATCACGGCGAAGGCAAAGGCCATGAAGGCAGAGGGTATCGATGTTATCGGATTTGGCGCCGGGGAGCCGGATTTCGACACCCCGGATCATATTAAAAAGGCCGCCGTCAAAGCCCTGGAGAACGGCTTCACCAAATATACACCTGCCGGCGGAATCGATGAATTGAAGGATGCCGTTATTACAAAATTCAAGCGGGACAATGGACTGGAGTATGACCGAACACAGATTCTCATCTCCTGTGGGGGGAAGCATTCCCTCTATAACTTAGCCCAGGTTCTCTTCGAAACGGGAGACGAGGTTATCATCCCATCCCCCTATTGGGTCTCCTATCCCCCCATAGTCACTTTAGCCGACGCCCTTCCCGTCATTCTCGAAACGACGGAGGAGAGCGGGTTCAAGATGGACCTGGATAAACTGAGAGGGACTATCACCGAGAGAACCAAGGCGTTAGTCTTAAATAGCCCTTGCAATCCCACCGGGACGACTTACACGGAAGGCGAATTGAGGGAGATCGCCGATATCATCCTGGAGAAGGGGATTTATGTCATTTCAGACGATATTTACGAAAAGATCGTTTATGACGGGTTTCAATACGTCAGTATCGCCTCTTTTAACAAAGAGATCAAGGAAAGGACCATTATCGTGCATGGCGTATCCAAGACATACTCAATGACCGGTTGGCGGATCGGATTCGCCGCCGGGCCGAGTTCCATCATAGAGGGCATGAATAAGGTCCAGGGTCAGAGCACCTCCAATCCCACTTCCATTTCCCAGAAGGCCTCTCAAGAGGCCTTGAATGGTCCGCAGGATGTGGTTGAGGCCATGGTAGGAGAATTCCAAAAGAGGCGGAACTACGTGATCGATAGAATTAACTCTTGGGAAGAGGTCTCGTGTGTCAAACCAGCTGGGGCCTTCTACGCCTTTCCCAACTGTTCAAGCTATCTGGGGAGATCCTTCAGGGGAAAACCCATAAGGGACTCCATGGATTTAGCGGACTATCTTCTCAACGTCGCCCGGGTCGCCGTGATTCCCGGCGCAGCCTTTGGTGCCGAGGGGTTTGAGAGACTCTCCTTCGCCACCTCCATGGAGAACATCGAAATTGGTATGGAGAGAATTGATAAGGCGCTCACGGAATTGGAATGAGCGAAACCGCCGAGATCTCACTCCCCGGCCCTTTCTTGAAGCTTATCCATAAAGTAATCTTCTAAGATCTCCCGATGGTCGAAGACGATGTCTTCGGGCAGGTTATGTTTCCCGAAGATTCCCACATCCTGAGCGTCATCCTGGGCCTCAGGAATTCCCTGAGCCTTTGCAATATAAACTGTTGATATTGCATGAAATCTGGGGTCCCGCTTGGGATCTGAATAGGTGTGAAATTGGCGGATGAGACGGACGGCAAGCCCCGTCTCCTCTTTGGCTTCCCGAACCGCAGCCTGCTGCAAACTTTCCCCGTAATCGACAAATCCCCCCGGAATGGCCCAGCCGAGAGGCTCGTTTTTCCTCCTGATCAAGACGATCCCTGCCTCAACTCCCCCGGCTTCAACCTCAATAATGATGTCCACAGTAGGGAAGGGGTTTTTGTAATTTCGTATTTTTGCCCCGCACCGAGGGCATTGGATAAATCTCCTCATTTTTTCCCCCGTCTCAACGATTCGTCCCCGATCCACTACACCTTGCCGGTTTGGACCAATTCTTTTCTCAGTGTATCCAGGGCGAGGATAGCCGTTCTCTCACGAAGCATCCTTTGCGTTCCTCCCAGGTGATGATCCGCGCATTTCTTCATCCCCTCGGAGGCGATGCCGATATACACGTGAACCTTGACCTCTCCCCTCTCTTCTGAGTTCCCCTTTCCCGAAAACCCCGAGACGGACAATCCCAAATCGCTCCGGTAACGCTCCCTCGCTTTCTGGGCAAGGGAGAGGACAAATCCTTCCCCCTCCCCCTTCAGTCGGCTGAATTCTCCTGTCCCAATGCCCAGAAAAGCCCTCGTGGCATCGTCCGTATTGAGCACAACACCCCCGAGAAATTCTGCACTCCCGGTCCCCGATAGCCTCTGGGCGATCAAACCACCTGTAGAGGGCTCCGCCGTTGAAAGGGTGAGGTTCATTCTCTTCAGAAGTTTCGTGACGCTCCCCTCCAGGGTCTCCGCATCCACTCCATAGATGAGCGATCCCAACCGGTCCCTTATCTGCGCCTCTGCCCTTTCAATGAGGGATTTCACCTCCGAAGGACGCTCCCCCCTGGCCATGATACGGATCTTTATATCCCCTGGGGATGCCAAGAGCCCTATGGACGGATTTTGTCCTTCCCGGATGAGATCCGCGATCCGCTCGTTCACCCCGCTTTCCCCCAACCCGCACACCCTCAAGATCCTATACTGAACCCTTCCTTCCTTTATGGCGAAGTTCTTCCGAAGATAGGGGATGACCGCCTCTTCCATCAAGAACTCCATCTCCCGGGGAACGCCAGGCAGGGCGATCGCTACCCTCCCCTCTTTCTCCAAGATAAAGCCGGGGGCGGTTCCCACGGGATTTTCGATGGGAATGGCCGCATCGGGTATGAAGGCCTGCCTCCTATTGCTCGGTACCATGCGCAATCCCCTGCGACGGAAATGGGCCTCAATTTGATCCATGAGGTGCTGGTGAAAGACGAGCTTCCTTCCCGCGACCTGGGCGACCACTTCCCGGGTGAGATCGTCCTCGGTCGGCCCGAGGCCCCCCGTAATGATGACGATCTGGGATCGCTTCAGGGCAAGGCTCAGGGTTTCCGCCATCTCCGCCCTGTCGTCCCCCACGGCGGTCACATACGCTAAATCTATTCCCAATGGGGTCAGCCTTTGGGCAATATGGGCCGAATTGGTATCGATGATCTGCCCGATCAAGAGCTCGGTCCCGATGGTAATGATTTGCGCCTTCATCTGATCCGTTGCCAATGGCTCATCTCCCTACGAAGAGTATACTACCGGGGGGATGAAACGGATCATCCCCGAAGGCTTTTCAATTTACCACAATGGTATGGGAAATGGAAAGGGGGGAATCGAAGGTTACCCGGAGAGGGCTTGGGGAGAACCACCCACGTCATATGATGGAGGCAGCCTTGAAGCGTTCCTTTTGGGCCAAGGTCTCGGCTACTTCCACGGTCTGACGAATGATCTCAAGGGCGGTGGCCTTATCCCTTATGATGACATTTCCCGCATTTACCTTGATCTTGGTGCTCTTACGGGTTATTTCTTTTAATTTAACCGTAATATCCAGGTCTTTTGCCTTACCTCGTATCTTCCATTGCCCTTCGGTCTTGGATTGGTCATAAATAGACATCCCCATCTTCTTCAGTGCGAGCACGGTGGCCCTGCTCATCCTGTCAAGATCGAAGGAAACCGTCTTTTCGGCGATATTGGCGTAAACGTAGCCGAGCCCCATTGAAACGCCGGTCAAAGCCCCCGTAACGGCATACTCACATCCCGCCTGAAAGACGCCGAAGGATATCAGGACTGCGCCGAAGGCAATGATCTTTAACCTTCTCTTAACGGACCTCATGGGGGATCTTTCCTCTCAATTGGCAAATCGCCTGAAATCCTATAGAGCAAAAGAGATGCCAATACTTGGGTATGTGCTTGCGGAAAAAGATAGTCAAATAGGGAAAAATGGCAATCAATCGAAAATCCTGCATTGCCAAAAAATTGTCAATAAGGATAACCTTTTTTCATAAGTCCCTCCCAAGCTCCTAAAGGAGATGAAAAGGGGGATACCGGGAGACCGTAAACCCGCCCTTGAAATCTTTGCGTAACATCTTCTCTGCCATATCTATACAATAGATAAGTTTTTGAAATGAGAAAGATTTTAACACCTTACGAATGAAAAACGGTGCGTAACTGCGTGCTCCTTTAAATAAAAAGGGGGAAAGAAGTAACGGGTCTAGCCTTACAGTGCAAACGAAACACTTTTTTTGCCCGCTCCTTGATTTCTTTCATACCGGTCTGTGAGCGAGATCAGAAAATATCAAACTATCTCAAATAGTTAGGGTACTGACTTGCATAGAGGATGGGGAAGAGAGGAAAGAAGTTAGAGGTTAGAGGGGAAGGGGGAGAGGATAGAGGTTAGAGGGTGAGAGCGTTTAGAACGTTAGTATCGTTTAAAGCGATTAGATTCAGATGATGTGGATCACCTAAAACATAAAGAATCAAAGGTGAGGATAGGGTGTAGAACAAAGAGGTTGGAGGGGAGAGGATAGAGGGCGGGGGACGGAGAACGATATGGAGGGAAATCAATCCTCTTGGGAAGCGTAGACGATGCTGGCGATGACCTCAACTTCAGCGGAGGACTCGGGCTCGGGATTTGCGCGGGGTTGTTCGTAGCCGGTGGAATAGATTTGGTAATAGTAGCGCCTGAACCTCGTTACATCCCACCCGGGTGGAGGATTCTTGGAGTGACGGAGATCGCCGATGTAGTACTGGGAGTAGATATTATCATTGGGCGGGTCGGCAATATCCTTCGTCTCCTTCATGGTGGGAAGATTGGATCCATCGGGCTTGGTGACGCCTGAGTTGACTAACCAACTCAGTCCATTTTCAATGCCTCCATCGGCCGCGTAAAGAGAAGTCTCCATGCACCTCTGGTTCCCCGACATTCTCACTTCAATATCAGAGGTCATCACGGCGGCAATGCCCAAAAAGGTTGCGGTAATCATGATCAAAACAGCGATGACCAAGACTACTCCTCTCTCGTTCCGCACTGTGCCTCCCTATAAGTTCCTGAGCCTCACCTGGGATTCCAGGACCCTTCTCCTGTACCCATCATTTTCTTCGCGATAATCAGGATCTTGAACCCTGGTCCTGGCCGTCAGGCGCAGAGTATAGAGGGATTGGTCGTCCTGATCATCCGGGGTCACTTCCAATTTTTCGATATACTCCGCGAGTTTTCGTTTTAGATTTCCCTCCGCCTTGTCATTCCTGCTGAGGAACGGGATCGGGCGTTGTGGGTGCGAATTGTCGATTTCGATAGAGTACTCCAGAGCCGTGAGCCGATAGACGGGGATGGGATTGACAAACGTTCCCTCGGAATGGTCACCGGAAATTCCCTGATTTCCGGCCAAATCCGGATCGATGTCAATGGTAATGGTATTCGTCCCAACATCCCTTACAATGAGCCTGTCTTGCCCCAAAAACAGAATGTCACCTGCTCTTAAGCTCTCGGTGCTCTTCAAGGGAATTTGGGTGGCACCAGGATCGACCGATCCCGATAACACGCCCGTGGGATACCTCTTGGCGAGGAAGCCATTCAGGGTTAGGATACCCTCCTCGGATCCCGGGGCAGCCGTAACCCTCAGCTTTTCCATCCCACCGATGAAGATGTAGTCACTTCTTGCTGAATCGAATATCTCGTTCAGTTCATTTCCCGTGGATTTGACCGTAATCTCGCCATCATCCTTGTCCGCGGTCTTGGTGAGGTATCCCTTGGGAGATCCGAAACACCCCACCAGGATGATCGTATCCGGGTCCTCTTCATTGGCGCCCCGTTGGACGTCAATGTTATGGCTGTAGGTCTCCCCGCCGATCTGTACATCCCCTTTCGGCTTCCCGTAGCCCGCCATCCTCAGATCTCGCATGAGGATATTCACGGCCACCCGTGCATTTTGCTGGGCCTCGGCCACCTGGTCCTGGATGGAATACGTCCTCTGTTGAGAGGTGAAGGTTCGGTAAACCGCTCCGATGACGATGAAAGCGAGTACCAGGGCCACCATGAGCTCGACCAGGGTCAATCCCCTCTGATAAAGTCCCAATCCCCCTTTTCCCCTCATGGGCTGACCCCTAAATTACAGATCTTGGTTACCAAGGTCGCCTTATGGTTTCCGTTGTCCCAGCTCACCCTGACGGTAACGGTCTTGATGTTATCCTGTTCGGTAACCGTACATACCCTGTGGTAGGCAATCCCGGTAGCCCCTACGGGATCATCGCTACTCCCTTGAATCTGCTCCCATTTGGTGTTCTTCATCTCCTCCATCAAATCCTTGGCGAGGGTGATTGCCTCGGTCATATGATTCCCGAAGGAATTGCCGCGGATAGAAATGATTTGAAGTCCTCCCAAAGCCAACAGGGCCACGGAGAGCATCACGATGGCGATCAAAACCTCCAAGAGGGTGAAGCCCTTGCTTTCTCCTTTCTTAATCAACCGACGGTTCACGGAAGCCCCCACGCATGGGATTACATCCTCTTCCAAGAGGAATCCCACGTCCACACTCTAATGATTCCCGTGGTGCTGTCGACTCGAATTGCCATGGCATCATTCCGATTGTTCTGAAGGTAAACGGTTCCGGCAGTCGCCGTTCCCCCGGGGTTAAATTCGGCTCTATCCCCCACAAATGTCACCCCGTCACCAACCGAGGCATCTTTATCGTCTATACGGCCGTGGCCGCCGTCGCCAAATCGGACATTCGTGTAGTCGGCAAGACTCTTCGTCGACCGCGGCCAGGGACTTCCGTCCCCCTTATGTCCAACATCATCAGGGGTTTCCCAATTCCCATCGGATCCCTTATCGGACATGATCCGATATGATTGGCCATTTACATCGAACAACAGAGCCCATTCCCGGTTATCCTTGATGGCCCCCAATCGTGCCAACTGCATATTGGAGGCCACATCCCTCGCCGCGGACCTCAATCGGTACCGGGGCAGCCATCGGCCGATGTTGGGGATGGCGATCAATACCATAATCCCCAAAATACACATCACCACCACCAGCTCGATGATGGTCAACCCTCTTCTGTTGTGCATTCCTTCCCATGGAGAATAAAATTTACCTACCATCATAATAGAAATCTCCCTATTTGTCAAAGTAAAAACGAAGTGGAGTTTGCTGAGTTTCTTGAGCCCTCCCCTACCCCCCGCTTCCATGCTTTGGGGTCTGTTGGCCCCCAGCAGATTGAGGCTAAGGCTAAGGTCAAGAGTTAACGGGCTGTTGCCCAAATACCGTTCCGCTCTCTGAAAAGAATTTTTGACCATTCTAGAGTTCGCTTCACTAAGAATGGTTACCAAAAATTCTTTACTGTTCGCTCCAGGGATTTCGGCAACAACCCCATAAGAGGTAAGGGTGAAGAGGGAGCAGGGAGTAAGCAGGTTTCGCTCAGAGACAAGAGAATTCTCCTCTTAAATATATTAGCTTTAATAAAATCAATTACTTATATTTAGTCTTTTAAGAAAGACTCGAGAAAATTGAAGGAGTTTCCGGGATGCCGCTTTTGGATCGCCGGGGCGTATCCCTCAAGATCTTGGTCTTCTTATGGTGAGGTTGTATTTCTGGGTGCATTTCCCCTCATCCCCATCCGTGGCGATGACCTCAATGGTATGGGTACCGGCAGCATTTCGATCGATCTTCCACTGGATCAATCCGCTCTGGGGATCGATGGTCATCCCTTGGGGAGAGGAGGGAGAGAGGGAAAAGGTGATGGGATCACCATCAGGATCCTGGGCCACTACCTGATATCGGTAAAGGGTCGATTTCAATTTCTGGGCCTGTGGCGAAGAAGTAATGATGGGGGCACTATTCAAGATTGTGAACTCCTGAGAGGCCACCTCCTGCCCTGTACTCACCCTATCGTACGGCGTAACGCGTAAGATAATTTTATCTCCCTTCTTCAAGGTAGCGTCCTTGAGGGTTTCGGAGGTCTCGCCTATGAGCTCGTCGCCGTTCTTCACCCATTGATAGGAAAAGGCAATGATATCCCCATCGGGATCCGAGGCTTCGACCCCGGCCTTCAGCGTGGAATTCTTGCGAGGTAGCTCGGGGTCGATAGAGACAGCCGTGACCGTGGGAGGGGAGTTGCGGGTACGAACAGGGGCGGATGAAGTCTCTTTCCCCTGCAGCTTGCTCTCCGAAGGGGCTATCTCAGTGGAGGGGACGGAGGGAGTAGTTTTACCGGCGGTGGGCTTTTCAGGGGGCTCTCCCGTGCAGCCCACGATGAACATCAGAACAATCCATCCCGATATAAATCTCTTGCCCGCCCACATGCTGACTATTTCGATCCCCGGGTATTCATAAAAGGGTATTTTCCCCTCTCTTTAAGGGGAATATATCGGGGTATGAGGACGATTTTATCGGCGACCAGATCTTTCCCTTCGACGTGAACCTCTATGAAAACCCACTTTTTGGGGTGCAATGACTCGAAGGGAAGCCTCACCTTTCGAGCGGTGGTAATTTCCGTATTGTTGGGGACACGTACCCTCATCTCATTCACGTAGATGACCCTCTCCGCTGATTGCCTTTTCATGATAACCCCCTGGAATGCCTGCATATTGGAATCCCCCCAGGCGGGGGTTACCTGGAGATGAGGTCCTATACCGAGGAAACATATCCATATTACCATAAGCGTCTTCAGTTTCAACCATTTTCTTTTCATCAAGGCTTTCACGGTAACCTCCACAGAAAGGGTCAAAAGACTTCCCTCCACCACATGGGAATGATCGTGTATTTATTCCAAACTGGTGGGCGGTGGATTCCCCCTCCAACCCCCACATATCCCTTCGCTATCTCCCCGAAGATGGCGATAACCACCCCCGATGGGACGCCAACCCCGATCTCCGCTGAACGATCGTCTATATCCAACGTTCCCCCGAGTCCATCTTGATCGAAGACCGGATCCCCAGTCTTGTAGCCAAGGGCATAGAGCCTTGCCCTTCCCTGGCCTACATAGCAGATATCGTCGAACTGCTCGGAATCGGGTATGAAGCTCGTGAAATAGGCAGCGCCGAAATAGACCACCGGGGTACAGAGGACCTTCTCCCCCAGGTGTCGGTTGAGCCGGATGTACCAGCCATTGCTGGTATCTGTATCATTCAAAAGGGTGTCGGTGACATCCTGCAAATCGCTCTCGGTCAAAGTGGTAGGTCCGTTCTTGTCCTTTACCGCGTAGATCCGATTACATACGGTGACCTCCTTGGGATCTGCCCTGTCGCCGGTGCCGAAGAAGAGCATCTCATACCATTGGCCGCCGTTTTCCAAACAGACATCAGGGGGATAGAAGATCTTCTTTCGGTCACCCGAGTCAAAAAGGAGTTTTCCCGTCAAGGTGCTGGAAGGTGGGCTTCCGATATCGATGCGCCACATCTTGCCCCCCATGTCTCCCACGTATAGGCGGTCGATATAGCCGTCCCCCGTAGTATCCACCCGTGCGATATCACTGGGAATGGAGTGAGCCATGGACGGATTTTCGACGCAGGAGTATTTCCAAACAAGATCCCCTGTTATGGCGTCAACGATGTATATGGCCCTGCCACGGGCATCCACTCCTGCATCCGGGCCACTGTCCTGATTCTCGTCATACCCTCCCCCAATGAAGAAGACATCTTTCCCATCAAATCCATCGTGAATCTTTCCGAAGATGGGGGTGGACCAGGTCTGTCCCATTTCGGAATAGTCTTTCCGTTCTGGCCCGATCTGCCAGAGGAAACGGGGGTTTCGGGGGGAGGTCACATCCAGGGCGAAATAGTGATTCCCCCCCCGTCTTTCACCACAGACCAGGATGACTCGGTCGACATCTTCGATTGCACCGTTGCCGTTTTTATCGAATATGTAAGCTCTGGGAGAACCGTCCACATAGTACTCAATGGCCTCCCCCGTCAAATCCTTCAACCTCCAGAGGAGATCGGGGGGTATGAAACCCCAGAGCTCTTCCCCCGTTTCATCATCGAAGGCGTGGAGCATACCGTCATTGGCCCCCGCATAGATGACCGATTGGCCTTGACCATAGTGGATGATAACCGGACGAGAGTGGAGGAATGCCCCCAAAATCCAATCCCTCTTCTCCACGGGGTTTCTGTTTCCGTTTCCGTTTTCATCGTATGGATCGTAGCCGTGGATGAACTTGATGACCTGTTGCTTTTCCTGGTTTTGATTGTCCCTCAAGCCCAGCGTGGCGGGGATGATCTGTAGGTTGTCAAGGGAAAAGGCATTGGTGAGGTCCGTCAAATCTGGAGTGGTCCCCAAATATGTGTAAATCCTCCTCCCATCGGACCGGTTGAGGAGAATCTGGCCGGCCCCTCCTCTCTCAACCTCTCCGCCATCAGGGTCTGAGGTTCCCCAGAAGGAGACCGCTGAATCCAGGATCCGGCCTTTGTCATCGAGCACCGGTTTGCCGTAGAAATCGATGATATCCCCTACCTTAATTTCGCCAGCCTTATCGGCTTCGGTGGCGATGGCGAACTTCTTGATGTTCCCCTTCCAGAAACTCCGCCAAGCCGGTTTGAAGAGGGCGAGGTAGATGCGATTTCCACTGCTCGCCTTCTCCATCTGGCTGATGGGAACGACAGGTGCGACGTAGGAACTGGATTGCTCTAGAATCTCCTCTATGATTTTCTGTAAGACGATGGAAAAGCTTTGAGCGTTATGGCAATAGTAGTATTTACCCCCTCCATTTTTGGCCGCATCCTCCAGCAGTGCGGACTGAATGGTAAAACCGACAGTGTAGGTAACGATATGCTGCGCATCCTCTAATTCCGGCCTCGCATCCGTTTCACGGAGGACCTTGACCACATCGTCCAGATAGTCGGATCCGTTGTCTTCGTAGTGTTTTTCCTTTGCCAAGCCCGGCTCATGGGCATCGACATCGGTGTCTCCATCTTTGTTTGCCCCATTCCCCTTCAAGACCTCATTTCGATCCTCAGTCGATTCCCCGTCGGTGACGATGAGGATGTAACTCTTCTGGCACCAAGACTGAATCGGGCTCCTGTAGTTGACCCCATCGTTGAAATAGCTGGGAGCACCCCGAAAGTAGAGGCCGGCTTCGTGCAGGGTTTCCGCCAGAGGGGTCCACGTGTCCGCGTGAATCTGGCCGATGGCATTGTGGAGATCAGCCCTATTCTGAGGAGTCATATCCTTGATCTCCCTCAATATTCTGCCCCCCTCGGATTGATTGAAGATCATGGCCCCAAAACGAATTCCCGGTGTCGTGTTGATGAAGCTTTGAACGGTTCCCTTTGCCACGCCGAGCCTCGGCCTATTCTCCGCAGGCCCCGTATAGACCAGATAATTACGGTAGTTTCCCGTTCGAAGGTACCATGTTCTCCGCCCACCGCATTGGGAGAGATCATCGAGCCTTCCATTGAAGAACCCATACGTGCTCAAAGCATCCCGGGCTCCGGCGCACAGGATTACCCCGACAGTAGGTCGATATTCATTGTCCCATGCTCCCCCTTTGGATTGGTAGTAGACCACTTCGGGATTAATCTCGAGAACATTGGGGTAGGCATAGTTCGGGTCATATTCCACGGCGTTCATTTCATTGTTCATGCTTCCCGAGTTATCAAAGATGATCAGAACATTGGGTTCAACGGTATCGACGCCGGCTACATAGAGGTCCGTATCGTCCGCCACGAGGGCCGAGGTTCCGCCCAATCCAACGACCAGCAGAACCATCCCTATGATTACCCATTTCCTCATCTCAATACCCTCCATGTGCTGTGGGTACCAATTTGATAACCTTTTCCTGGATCTCACTGGATGCGCTGAGCGTTGCCACCGAGGTATAACCCTTCGAAGTGATCAGATAGTGGTCAAAATTGAAGTGGAGGGAGCTAATCCCCTTCCCCCTCGGGGCCCCCTTCTGCGTGGGATCATACCCTACCGTAACGGTCGCCCTCACCGGTTCCGTGAGGTCAAAGTTTTTATCGGCCCTCTGAAAATTGGACCCGTCGGCGAGGAGGACCTCGATCGCGCCATCAGCGGCGTAGAAGGCCTGGTTTCCCCAGTGATGATTTCCCGAGATCCTTACCTCGATATCGGTGGTGGTCATAGCAGCGAAGCCAATTACCGATGCCACCAGCATAATCAGCAGGGTAATGACCAAGGCGATTCCATCTTCGTTCGGGAAAAAAGTACGTTCCTTGCATTCCATTACCTTGGACCTCCTCATCAATTGAGGGCGAAATTCCGAACCCTCACCATGGATTGCAGCTGTCTGGTGCGATAGTGATCGCCACTGGCGGGATGGATGTAATCGGGATCGGGCTTAGCGCTCCTGACTTGAAACGAGATTCCTACGGCGATGACCTTATCGTCCAATCCGGCGGGGGTTTCCTGCCATTGGTCCACGATGCCATCGGAATCCAGATCCATGCCATAGGTCAACTGCAAATCCCGGATGTTGTTGGAAAGGGGATCGGCGGAAAGCTCATTCCCCGCTTCCACAACGCTTCTAATGAGGTGGGGCTCATCCATATCGTCATCGACGAAATAGGTTATGGTTCTTTCTACCCCGTTGTACTGGTACTGGACGGCGATGGAGTCGGTTCCATTTCTCATTCCCTCCTCCACGGGGTTGATCGCGATGGGATCCGAAAGGGAAACGGTACTACTGAATCCCGCCATCCGGATATCTCGCACCAAGATGTCCATTGCAACCCTGACGCCCTGCTGCATCTCCATTACCTCATTCTGAACGTGATATACCTTATGCTGCGAGGTAAATGTCCTGTATGCAGCGGCAATGAGAACAGAACTGATGGAGAGGGTCACGAGGAGTTCAATGATGGTGAATCCCGCTTTCCTCTTTTGACGGTTATTTGCCACGGGTCCCTCCTCTCGAACAGGGGTCCATCAATTGGTGATGACCGAGGTGATGCGAAGCAGATGATCACTACCATCATTCCAACTCACCGCCAGATTAACGGTCTTCATCTTTCCCGTGGGAACCACGGTCCATGTCCGCTGGTATTGCATTCCTTGGGCACCGTCGATGGAATCATTTCCATCCTGAAGAACATTCCAATCCATCGTCCTCAGCTGTTCCATCTTATCCTGGGCAAAGGTGGTGGCTTCGGTGACCTTATTCCCAAAGGAGGCTCCTCCAATGGAAAGAAGCATCATCTGCCCCAAGCCTAAAAGGGCAACACAGAGAATCGTCATGGCGATGAGCATTTCCAATAACGTGAAACCCTTTGAGGTGTCGAAAAGTTTCATTCGCGACATTTCCCCCTTTCCTCTGGTTTTAATGGTTTTTCATGTTTTATCTTCATGTCAAAAACCGTACCAAGAAAAGCCCGATGTAAACTTATGTATGGTTGTGTCAAATTCAAAAAACGGGGAGAAAAATCGAATAATTTCCGAATTGTAGATTTTTTTGTGCAATTTCATAACCTTTTTTCACAAGTGAGGAAATATTTGCATAAAAGGAGAGCATGCCGAGGGGATGTGTAATCTTGATGTCAATTCAGGGGTTGTTTTGATCAACTGACATTTTGGCGGATTGAGTACGGGAGATGAGGGCGCTCTGACCTTTTTTCAAACCCCAAAAAGGGCGGTCGAAATAATCGCAGTCTAACAGGGGAAGGAAAATGGAGGTGGAAACCCCTATTGTTTTGATTAGGGAGGCTTAACCATAGATAAATCGGATCAAGACCTGCTGCCTACCCGGCGCCGAAAAAGAGGATTCAAAGAGGGGTTATGGAGGGAATCTCCCCTCTGGCGGATTTGGGATGTCATCAACCTTTCACCCTGATTCCATATTCCTTTATCTTATAGAGGAGGGCTCGATGACTGATCTCCAACAGCTTGGCGGCGTGGGTGTGGTTACCATTCGTCTTATGGAGGGCCTTCTTGATGAGGTCCATTTCGAGGTAACGGCTCGCCTTTTTGATGGAAAGTTCGTCGTCTAGTGCGCTGATCCTTGGCTCCTCCTTGGGATTCTGAATCTCGATGGGGAGATTTTCTACCTGAATTTGTTTCGAATCGGTCAATACGATTGCCCGTTCAATAACATTCTCCAATTCCCGGACATTGCCCTTCCAGCTGAAATTCAACAGGCACTTAAGGGACTCTGGAGTAATCCCCTCAATCGGGTTGTTCAGTTCCCGGCTATATTTGTGGATGAAATGGTCCACCAATAAGGGAATATCTTCCCTCCGTTCCCTCAAGGGCGGGAGTTTGATTGGCAGGACATTGAGGCGGTAGAAGAGGTCATCCCTGAACTTACCCTCTCCAACCTCCTTTTCCAGATTCTTGATAGTTGCCGCGATGATCCGTACATCGATTATGATGGGCTTGGAGTCCCCGATGCGCCGAATTTCACCATCCTGCAACACCCGAAGCAATTTCACCTGAAGTTGGAGGGGCAACTCCCCAATCTCATCCAGAAACATAGTCCCCCCGTCGGCCTCTTCGAAAAGCCCTTTCTTGGTTCGAACGGCATTGGTGAAACTTCCTTTGGTATGACCAAACAGCTCACTCTCCAGGAGGTTCTCCGGAATAGCTCCACAGTTAACGGGAATGAAGGGGTGGTTCGAGCGATCACTATTGAAATGAATGGCCTTGGCCACCAACTCCTTACCCGTTCCACTGTCCCCCGCGATGAGAATCGTTGACTTATACTTGGCTACCTTCCGGATGGTGTCGAATATCTGCCTCATCCGCTCGTTCTTGCTGATGATGTTCTCAAAGCTGTACTCCTTCTGCACCTCCTTCTTCAAAAAGAGGTTCTCACGCCTGAGCCGCTCCCGTTCCTCCGCCTTTTTCAAAGTCAAAACGATCTCGTCGGGCTTAAAGGGTTTGGAGATGTAATCATAGGCCCCCAACTTCATCGCCTCGATAGCGGTATCCAAGGTTCCATAGGCGGACATCATGATAATGGTTGACTCGCATCCCGCCGTTTGAGCCTCTTTTAAGAACTCCAGTCCATCCATCTCTGGCATCCGAATGTCACACAAAACCGTATCATAGGAGCCAGTATCGACCTTTTTCAGGCCGTCGATTCCATTATTGGCCGTTTCGACATCATATCCCCGCTTCTTCAAGATCACGGATAGCATGTGTCGAAAATTCTCTTCATCATCGATTAAAAGGATTTTGTTGGTGGACATGGGTTCTCCTCACCATTTGGGTTAGAATTTTTACCCACCTCCAGGGAGGGTAGCAAGATCGTGAAGGTAGATCCTCTTCCGACTTGGCTCTCCACCTTGATTTCACCGTTGAAGAATTCAATGATCCTCAGGGATATGGATAGCCCTAAGCCCGTCCCCTTGTCTGGGGGCTTGGTCGTAAAGAAGGGGTCGAAGATCTTTTGTAGATCTCCCTTCTTGATACCACAGCCCGTGTCCGAGATGTTGATCCGAACCAAGCGATCCCCTTCGCTGTATTTATCATAAATCAATGGAATGGGTTTGAATTTCCGAAGATGAGAGTAGTCGGATTTTTCGGGGTCCGACTTCCTCCTTCGGGGAAACATCGCCTCAAGCCCCCCTCGCATATCCCCCCTTACCTCCGTTTCATCCGTTTTCACGCTCAGGGTCCCTCCGTCGGGCATGGCGTCCGCCGCGTTGAGGAAGAGATTGATGAGAACCTGCTGGAGCTGGGATTCGTCAGCCCTAATAGGGGGGAGTTTTGGTTCCAAATCGATTTTCGTCTTCATCTGTTTAAATGACTTCTGGTGGGAGAGAAGCGAGATCGTATTTTTTATGATCGTATTTACATCCAGTTCCTGAATCTCGAATTTCGTGGGTCTTGAAAAGTCCAGCAGTCCTTTAACGATGTGATTAATCCGGTCGATCTCCGTCTCGATCCGCCTCAAATAGCTTAACCCCTCCTCACGGTTATCCATCCCCTCCTGCAAGATCTTGGTGTATCCCAATATTGCGCCCAAGGGATTTCCGACCTCATGGGCCACCCCGGCGGCGAGTCGTCCGATGGAGGCCAGCTTCTCCGAAATGAGGAGCTCTTCTTGAGCTCGTTTCAACCTCTTATTGGTGATCTCCAGGTTGTGAATATGGTCTTCCAATCTCCTCTTATTCTCCCCGAGCTTCTCCGCCATCAGGTTGAAGGACTGCATGAGTTGTCCGATTTCATTCTTGGCGGTGATATCGATCTTCTGGTCGAAGTCGCCATCCCTGATCCTGCCCGTGATATTCACCAAATTCTTAATGGGGTTGACGATCACTCGAGAAAGCAAAAAACTACCGAAGACGATCAAAACCAAGGAGTCGATGATAATAAATAAAACCACTAATCTCTGGGATTCCAGGATGTTCACCATGACGTCAGCTAAGGAGAGGTCGACCGTCAGACCTCCCACAACCTTACCCCCGATGGACAGAGGGGAAAATACGATCAAATCCCGGTAATTGTCGAATAAGATCCCCTTATCCGTTTTCAATTCATAGAAGGACTCACCACCCAGAATTGCCTTCTTGAACTGCTGGGTCTCCAAATCCTTTCCGATCATCTCCCTTCGGCTGTGGGCCACAATACTAAAATTCCTATCCACAATGGCTATCGCTTTTAGTCTCTTATCGGCAGCGTACATCTCCACCAAGCCTTGAAGGGAAAGCCCAGCGAGGGAGGGATTCCCCTCCCCCTTGAACATGTAGTCAATGGTATTCTGGATTGAGTGGACGATAAACCAACTTCCCTCTACCCTTTGATTCAGGATATTCCTCTCGTTGAGCTTCAACATGCTTATGCCTACCAAAAGGATTGCGGCAATAACGAGAAGGGTGATATTGAGGATGACCTCCATCCTCAATCCCACCGTCAATTTTCTGAACAACCAAAAATCCCTTGCCATAGTACCTTTTGGAATGATCCGTCTAAATCCGGAAATGGAGATACCAGCGTATAATTTCCCTGCCAAAAAAGAGATAAATCACCGCCCCCATTGAGAGGAATGGCCCGAAGGGGATGGCGTATTTGCTATCAGCCCGCGTAGCCACCATGAGGGCGATGCCTACCATGGAACCGATGAGCGAACTCACCAAGATAGTGAATAGTGTCGAACTCCATCCCAAAAAGGCCCCGATCATAGCCAGGAGCTTAATGTCTCCTCCCCCCATTCCCTCTTTCTTCGTGGCCCAGTAAAATAAGACGGCCACTGCATAGAGGAGTCCACCGCCGATGAATATTCCCAAAAGGGAATCGAGGGTGGCCATGTTGATGGCCCCCTTTACCGTCTTAAAGACAAAGCGAACGAGGAAATCGTTATGCCCTGCGGGCTTTACGAACGATGCCAGCAGCCCCAGTACGATTCCTGGAAGACTAATTATATCAGGGATAATGCGGTGATCCAAATCGATGAAGCTCACCACGACCAGGGAAGAAATGAGGATGAAGTAAATGAAAAAGGAGGGAGAGAGGCCGAACTTGAGAATGAGAAAGGTGGAAAAGAGGGCCATCATCGATTCAACTATGGGATACCTTGCCGATATCGGGGCTCTACAATATCGGCATTTCCCACCGAGCAGAAAATAGCCGAGGATCGGGATATTATCATAGGCCTTAATGGCAACCTTGCACTGAGGGCAACGCGAGGATGGCGAAATGAGGGATGTTCCCATAGGAATCCGGAAGATACACACATTGAGAAAACTTCCCACAACAGCCCCAAAGAGGAAGGCAAAGATGTAAAGAAGAGCGGGGTCCATCTCACACCCCTATCCCTATGTCACTTGCATATGATACGAAGGTGACCGAGGATTTTAATCTCGACCCCTGCGGTTATCATTATGATCATCTATTTTTCTATTGATTTCAAGCATTTTTTGCCTTGCAAGAAAAAGGGAATGTGGTCGAAATCGGGACGGAATCGATGAATTCGACCAAGCGATTGCACATATGGTGGGGGATTTTCTTGGAAACCCTGACAAAAGACGAGAAGATAAAGACTCGATCGTCTACTATAAGCAATGATACCCCTGCCCCATCCAAAAATGAGAGCCCTTAGAGAAAGCCCGTCATTTCCATAGGTCTTCTGTTCCACTAGGCCCGCCGCCGGAGGTCTTGTTTCCGTCGGCATCAATTTCGAGCCAGCCATTTGCCGCACCGCCATCCGTTCGGTCTTGCCTGGTCCCCGCCCGTGGGGTTGCCCGTGCGGTAAACATAATTGCATCGCCCCCAAGGGCAATCCTGTAGTCCCCGGCGTCGTAGTTATCGGCGCCGCCACCGCCATCATCCGGCCAGCCGAAGGAGAGGAGTTGACCGGTATCTAACGTATAGCTCCCGTTTTCCGCTCGAAACTGCTCCTCCATGGCCCGGACGTCTTCCAGGGCCACCTTCGCATCGGAGCGCCTCGCCCTCCGTATGTGGTTGGTATACATGGGGATGATGATGGCCGACAGAATCCCGATGATGGCCATCGTAATGATCAGCTCCGTGATGGTGAAGCCTTTGCTCTTTTGTAGTCTCATTTTCCCCTCTGTCTCAACACCAATCAAAACGAAAATGGAAAAAGGGCACACAATCTCCCCTCTTTCCGAGTCTCGTGTAACAAAAATTGATGATTAAAAAAAGAAAAAGAAGGGGCAAGCCTCAACTCGCCCCTTCCGCTGTTCACGTCTTACTTGGGCAGCCAGCTGGCCTTGATTCCGGCAGATGAGAACCAATCCCAGCGGGTAAAACAGCCTGTTGCGAACACATATTGCCCCTCAACTCGGACATTCTGGCCCGACAAAACGGACCCGATGTCACCAGCAGCACCGCCAAGGGCCCGGACTACATAGGTTCCGTCTGCAGTGCCTCCAGCTGTGTTGTCAATGGTATTGTAGGTCCACTTCCGGCCTCCTAAATCCCCCACGGATTCAGGTACCTGCACTCCCAAAATGTTCAGGATTCCAGCCTCACCCATACTGACGGGGACTGTTCCATTATCGGCAACGAAATTGGCCACCTCGTCCTTCATGGCGCCGAGGGCGTCGGTTGCCTCCTGAAGCTTGGCTTTGTTCACGTTCGCGCTGTACATGGGGATGGCGATAGCCGCCAAAATTCCGATGATCGCAACAACGATCATCAACTCAATCAGTGTAAATCCTTTTTTGTTCCTCAACATTGTCTGACCTCCTTAAAAAGAAATGTGATTATCTTTCCCCTGGCCCCTGAGAAGTCTCCACCTCCTCTCCTTATGGATTTTTTGTGTGTGCTAGATCTCCATATAGCATAATTCATGCCAAATCCCTATCCTCTCTTTCGCTTCCCTTGAAAGCGTTAATGTACCG
>JBGVTJ010000326.1:0-2971 GCA_041862515.1 Thermodesulfobacteriota bacterium
TCGCCTGACTTCTTCTGGAGAAATACGGATGGGTTCTGCCATTTTCTTCCTCCTTTCTTCTATAGGGACCAAAAGGAAAAGATATCAGGATAGGTATTATTTCCCCGGAGACAGAGAGGCTATCGTAGGGTATATCAGAACCAATGTCCCGTTCTTCCGTTTTGTCCAGTCTGCTCCTGTCATTCTTTTAGCTTTTTAGCTTCCCAGCGACCTCAGTAACCCGTTTGCCCAAGACACGCCCGATTTTTAAATCGATTTCAGTAGGTGGTTGATCAGCCATCGGTCCCACCACGGCTGACGCCCCATACGGAGTTCCTCCCCTCTCAGTGGTGATCAGCTCTTCGACTGAGTAGGGAACTCCCACAATAATCATTCCGTGGTGAATGAGGGTGAACATCATCGAGAGGAGCGTGGTCTCTTGCCCTCCATGCATGGAAGCTGTTGAAGTGAAGACGCCCGCCGGTTTCCCAATCAGTTGTCCTTTGAGCCAGATCTGGGTTGTTTGGTCCCAGAAGTTCCTCATTTGAGCACACATATTCCCGAACCGTGTAGGTGATCCCAAGATAAGCCCGTCACACGTAATCAAATCATCTTGGGCAGCGAGGGGGACATCTTTCTGTATCTCTTTCGCCTTCTTTAAACGCTCGTCCTTTTCAATCACCTCGGCCGGAATCAATTCGGGAACCGTCCGGACCATCGGCTCCCCTCCTCCTTCCCTCACCCCTTCGGCCACGGCCTGGGCCATTCTGAAGTTGTTTCCATACATGCTGTAATAAAGTATAAGTACTTTCATCTCTTCCCTCCCAAAGAAATTTTACTCACCAAACAATAAATGCTCAATTTAATTGTAAACCAAAACTCCTTTCAAATCATTCTCATTTTGCCTTCCTTTTTACTGAATGAAACGTGCAGATCCCCTGAGTCTTGGTGCATACTCTTATTGAAACCCAATGAAACGGAATGGGTAACTCGCCAAATTCCTTGAGGAAGTGCTCAATTTTTCACCCGATCTAGGGGCCTTACATAGCTCAATGTGGGAGGGATAGGAAAGGTATACACCTTAGTCCTGTGGTGTTCTCCAGAAAGTCAAGGAACTCCAAAACCCATACTGAGCTCTCACCCCTGAGAAGGGAAGCGCACTTGTTCAAGGATCATCCCAAAGCAAACGAAACTCTAATGAAAACCGTGCTTTTCCCGTGGGGGAATTTATGGTAAAGTATTATGCTTAAATAAACCTTTCCGATCTTACATGGGAGGGATGGGATGCGCAATCTAACAACTCTGACGGACCTATATGAATTGACCATGGTTGGGGGATACTTCGTCACCGGTAAAAAGGACCAATGCGCCAACTTCGATTACTTCTTCCGGAAGGTACCCGATGATGGGGGATTCTGCATCGCCGCAGGACTCCAACAGTTGATCGAACACATCGAAAATATTAGGTTCACCGAAGACGATATAGCCTATATTGAGACTCTTCGCATATTCCCCGCGGAGGTCCTCGATTATTTCAGGAGACTTCGGTTCACGGGAGATCTATACGCGGTCCCCGAGGGAACGATCATCTTCCCCAACGAGCCCATTATCCGTGTAACAGCCCCACTTCCCGAGGCTCAGTTCATCGAATCCGCCTTGTTGAACATCATGAACTTCCAGACCCTGATCGCCACCAAAGCAGCCCGAATCTGCATTGCTGCGGAGGGGAATCCCGTCATCGAGTTTGGGCTCAGGAGGGCCCACGGCCCTGATGCTGCCCTCGGCGCGGCTCGGGCATCCTTTATCGGAGGGGCCATGGGTACGTCAAACCTCTTGGCAGGAAAAACCCTGGGGATACCTGTCAGGGGAACCATCGCGCACAGCTGGATAGAGTCTTTCCCGTCCGAGTTGGAGGCCTTCAGAACCTATGCAAAGGTGTACCCCCAGAACTGCCTACTATTGGTTGATACGTACAATACCCTCAGAAGCGGTGTCCCCAATGCCATTAAAGTGGGACGGGAATTACGGGATAACGGGAAGGGCCAGTTGATAGGAATCAGGCTCGATAGCGGGGATCTCGCCTATCTCAGCAGACAATCCAGGAGGATGTTGGATGAGAACGGGTTTGACCAGACCAAGATCATCGCCTCCAGCGACCTCGACGAGTGGCTGGTAGAGAGTTTGAAGAAACAGGAGGCCAAAATCGATATCTGGGGTGTTGGAACGAGGCTCGTCACTTCATACTCATGCCCCGCCCTCGGCGGGGTCTATAAGCTGACGGCCATCACTGAGAACGGGAAGATGGCCCCCAAGATAAAGCGGTCCGACAACCCTGAGAAAATAACCAATCCAGGAGTTAAGAGGCTGGTTCGATATCATGATGAGACGGGCATGATGCGGGGGGATGTCCTGTTTCTCGAGGACGAGAGTCCCGATCCCGACGAGCCCACGAGGGCATTCCATCCGGTATTTCCCCATATCTATAAGACCTATCCCTCCAACTTCGAGCGGCAGGAACTGTTTTTCCCCGTCTTCATCAATGGCAAACGGGTTTACGATACCCCTCCTCTGGGGGAAATCCAGGAGAATACGAAGAGGAACCTCGATCGCTTGGGGTCTGAATTCAAGCGATTCCAAAACCCCCATGTCTATCACCTCAGCCTGAGCGAAAAATTATTCAGGGTGAAACAGGAACTGTTAATGAACGCCTATTAGAGCTAAGGCTTCCTGAGGAATAATCTCGAAGGGCCCTTCTGCCACGAAAAGCCAAAAAGCAGGGCCTGGCCAGAAATCCTTGGAGTTTCCTGATCTTTATGCGGAATATTTTTGTAACCTTTTGATTACAAAGCTGATTTTATTTTTCATAAGTGAACACCGCTGTCCTTTCGCTTCAGTGCTTCCGAAGTGACCCTTTCGGGGTTCGCAGGCGGGGAATACTTACCCCTTCCAGCCTCTAAAGGGCTGGCTTTCCCCTTACGTTCGGCTGAGCTCA
>JBGVTJ010000327.1:0-13968 GCA_041862515.1 Thermodesulfobacteriota bacterium
ACCGAGCGATCTCATGGGGGAATTGAAAAACCTGATGCAAGGCGAGGATCTTGTTCGATTCATCAAATCAGAGATCATTCGAGTAGCAGCACAGAGGTAATCCAAGCACCCGGCTTCATGCCTGAAAATCTCATCAAGGCCATCGCTCAGCCCAGATCAGAAGGGCCCTCATAATCCCCTCCCCCTCCCCACAATTCATTACCCATCATTGCCGATTTTTTTTGAGCCATCCGTTCTGTCTGATTCAAAGCGGTTATAATCCCATCCCCATTGATGAAGAAACCGTAATCCCCCTACGCATGGAAAAAACAGTTGATTGAAAAAGGAAATGGAAGGAATATATATTTGATAATTATAGTGATTATTAATTGTATTTGGCCTAATAAGGACGGGAGTTTCCTCACTTTTATAGGAAATATCTTTGTAATCCTTTAATTTTATTAAGAAATAGATATTTCGGGAGGGTACTCCGGAAACTCTACAATCAAGACGCTTGACGGACCCGAGTTAACGTGTTAAGAGGTCTTGATAAGAATTTCACAAATCGATTGTTCAATGATTAGGACATAAGCATCCAGGGGAGAGCGTGGTATGGATAGGCAAGAGCAGTGATACAAGGGGCCACAATACTTCGTTTGGCATTACCCCGGTATTCACCTCCACATTCAATTGTCAGGTAGGAGGTATCATGGATTACATCGAAAAAATCGAGGGAATTGTGGGAGGAGAAAACGTTCGAAGAGATGAGATCGAGAGGCTCTGTTACTCAAGGGATCTATCGGTCCACGAGGCAATTCCCGATGTGATCGTGTTCGCCAAGGCCTCGGAGGAAGTTTCCAAAATTCTTACCGTAGCCGGTGAGGAGAGGATCCCCGTGACACCCAGGGGTTCGGGCACGAGCGCCGTAGGGGGGGCTTTGGCCGCAAAAGGGGGAATCCTGTTGGATCTCAGTCGAATGAACCACATCCTGGAAATCAACAGGCAGGATGGATATGTCATAGCCGAACCGGGAGTAATTTGCAATAACCTGAATATGGCCCTGGCACCAACCCATTTTTTCCCCCCCGATCCCGCAAGCGCTACCCTCGCTTCCCTCGGGGGTATGGTCTCCACCAACGCAAGCGGCAATCGTGCCCTGAAATACGGGACGACGAAACAGTATGTACTGGGGTTGGAAGTCGTTCTGGCCGATGGCAGAATAATCACCACGGGTTCGACCCTTGCCAAGTCATCCGCAGGATATGACCTAACACACCTCTTCACTCAATCAGAGGGTACTCTGGGCATCATCACAAAGGTCATCCTGAGGATCTTACCCATGCCCGAATACATCGCCTTTGCCGAGGCGCGGTTTCCCACTCTCATTGATGCGGGAAAGGCGGCCGAGGAGATCCTCACTGCCGGTATTGCCCTATCCTCTTGTGAGATATTGGATAAGATTTCCATCGATGTGGTCAACAAGGCTATGGGGCTTAACATCCCTGATACTGTTGAATCCATGCTGTTTATCGAAATCGATGGCAAGAAACAAGCCGTCAAAGCCGACATCCGGAAGATCAACAAGATCTGCGAGGCCAACAACGGTATCGAAAACAATTGGGATGATGACCCCGCTAAACGGCTCAAGATGTGGGCGGCCCGTCAGGGCATCATCGCTTCCTTATCCAAGGTAAAGAGGGGCTCCAGGCTTCAATCAGTGGTAGAGGATTTCGGTGTCCCCATTACCAAAATCCCGCAAACGATCCAAGAGATTCA
This sequence comes from Thermodesulfobacteriota bacterium, assembly GCA_041862515.1. GTDB lineage: Bacteria > Desulfobacterota > BSN033 > WVXP01. The sequence continues at coordinate 1,756 of JBGVTJ010000327.1, forward strand.
GGAAATCAGCGAAAAACACAACTTCCCCATTGCAACCTTTGGCCATATCGGAGACGGAAACCTCCATGCCGTCATCATATCCGATCCGAGAAATAAAGCCGAATGGGATATCGTGAGGAAAATCGCCGATGATTTCATCGACCTCACCTTACGGCTTAACGGGACCTTAACGGCTGAGCATGGAATCGGGATGGCCAAATCCCCTTACATTGGCTTGGAATTGGGCGAAAGCCACCACGTCATGAAGGAAATCAAGGGAACCCTGGATCCCAATAATATCCTCAATCCGGGCAAAATGGGCTTCGATGATTCCATCAGGGATATGTATGACTGTTTCGCCTTCCAAGGGGCTACGGAGCAATTGCGGAGCTTCGGGGCGGCCGTGGATGACGAGATTTTTGCCTGCATCATGTGTGGCTTTTGCCGAGCGGGGTGCCCCGTATATAAGGAGACATCCCTTGAATCCAAGAATGCCCGCGGCAGGGTCATCTTGGCTTACAACATGCTTAAGGGAAAGCTCGAACCCTCAAAGGAACTGGCGGAAAGGTTCTATCAGTGTACTATGTGTCTGCATTGTAAGGCGACCTGCCCAGCAGGGGTTCAGGTAGTCGATGTGGTAGAATCTGCTCGAAAAAGGCTTGTCGGAGCGGGGTACCTACCTGAGGTCCACAAGGACCTCTTGGAAAGTATCTCAAAATATGGGAACCCGCTCAGTGAGCCCTCCGAAAAGAGGACGGATGTCTATCCATCCACTTATGTCCATAAAGCCGCTGACACCTTGGTGTTTTTCGGGTGCGTCAGCAGCTATCAGGATATCCAGATCGTACCAAATACCATGGAGATTATGGATAAAGCGGGCATCGATTACGCCACCATGGGAAACGAGGAACACTGTTGTGGGTACCTGGCTTACCTCGTGGGCGCGCCTCATTTCAAAGACTCCATGGAGATTAACCTGAAGCGGCTTTCCAAATTCAACCCCAAGACTATTGTGACCACATGCGCCGGCTGTTACAGGACCTTCAAACAGATTTACCCTCGACATTCCGATTTCAACATCGAAGTCCTCCATGCCGTCGAATACTTCGACAGGCTGATCAGTGAGGGGAAACTTCATTTCAAGGACGCGTTTTTCGGGAAAGTGGCCTATCATGATCCCTGTGATATTGGGAGGCATATGGAGATCTATGAACCCCCCAGAAATATCCTGAAGCATATCCCTGGTCTGGAGCTCGTGGAGTTTAAGCAGAACCGCAATCTAGCCGACTGCTGTGGGGGTGGGGGCGGAATGAAAGGGTACGATAACGCCTTGAGCTCGGCCCTTGCTTACAGGAGAATCACCGAAGCCGTAGATATCGGGGCCGATATGGTCATCTCCGCGTGTCCAGCCTGCAAGAGCAACCTCCACGTTGCTGCCGCGAGGCTGCGAAAGGAAAACAAGGCCAAGATCAAGGTGATGGATATCACCGAGGTCATGGCCGAGACCCTTGCATAATAATGCGACTGGCCCTCACTCAAGGGTTTATCGCAATCTCATCCCTTAAGGCGTAACGCTTGATTTTGCTGGTGGACGTCTTGGGAAATGGGTCGTCCCGAATGCGAAATCTCTTCACCCGTTTATATTCGGCCAGGTTTTTTCCGTACTTCTTGATTTCGGATATGATGAGCTGCTCGATAGCCGCTACGGTCATGGGCTCGATGCCCTGCTCCTTGGCGTAGAGATCGATGGAATCATGATTGCAATAGACGAGGGCGTGGACCTCCTCGACAAAGGGGGAAACCTCTTGTCCATAAACCATAACCTCCTCGATGTAAGGGCTTTTTAGGAGTTGCTGCTCCACTTCTTCCGGGTATACATTCTTCCCCTTTGCCGTGACGATCAGATTCCTTATCCTGCCCTTGACATAGAGAAACCCCTCATCATCTATGGATCCCAAATCACCGGTGCGATACCACCCATCCACCAATAGCTCCTCGGTGGCCTCGCGATTGTTGAAATACCCCTTCATCACATGGGGTCCCTTAACCCATATTTCCCCTACCCCTTCTTCGTTGGGATCGTGAATCGTGACCTCCGTGCCAGGTATTGGCTTCCCCACCGAGCCCTCCTTGGTCATCCCTTCATATTCAAAGGAGATGACCGGTGAGGTCTCCGTTATTCCATATCCTTGAAAGATCTTAATTCCCAATTCCCTTATCCCCTTCGCGATTTCCGGGTCTAGGGGAGCTCCTCCGCTGATGAAATGGATATCCTTTCCCAATCCCCTCTGAATTCGTCCGGTCACAATCCCCCTGAGAAGCTTTGTGTGGAACAGCGTTCTACTGAGGAAATTGGAATTGATTCTTCTCATGATACGGCTGTACATTTTATCGTAGAGGGCGGGCACGCCCATGACGAAATTGGGCTTTACCTCCTGAATATTGGGGGCGACCCTTTTGAGACCCTCGCAAAATGAGATGGTGCCACCCATATAAATGGGGGCCAATATACCGCATGTAGCTTCGTAGACATGGTTGATGGGCAGAATGGATAGGGTATGGATCTCCTCATCGATCCCAGAATGATCCACGAAAGATTGGATATTAGAGACAATATTTCCGTTTGTTAATACAACCCCCTTTGATTTTCCTGTGGTGCCCGATGTGTAGACAATTGCCACGACGTCATCGTACTCCATTTTGTGATGGATGAAGGTCGCGTTATTTCTTATGCCATCGATTTCAATGCACTCCAATTCGCCCATATCCGGGAGAGGATGATTCGCCGACGCCCGGCTATCCCATTTGTCCCCCACCATGGGCGCCAGCAGAATTACCCTTTCCAAAGAGGGAAGGAGATCCGTTACCTCGAACAGGGTTTCCAGGTAATCGCGCGAGAGGATGATGAACTTGGCCGAGGAGTCATCGAGGACGTGCCTCAATTCGGTTGCCTTCAACTCCTTGTCGATGGGGACGACGATACCTCCGTTGAGGATGATTCCGAAATAGGATATCACCCATCCCGGCCCGTTATGGGATAGCAAGGCAACCCGGTCTTTGGGCTTCATCCCGAGCTTCACCAATCCCGTACCAATATCCCTTGCCCATTCATAGAACTCACCATAGGTAATGCCCTTCCAACGCTCTCCGACCTTCCACTTCAGCATGGGTTTTTCCCTGAAACGTTTTGCATTATGCTCCAAGACCCTGGAAAGGGTAATTCTCTCCATCTTGAGATCTTCCTTGAAGGGCTATTAAAGGATGTGAGTCCTGATTCTCCTCCTGCGATCCTTAGGCAACAAAATAGAAAAACTCGTTCCTTTCCCTTGCTGACTCGATACCTGAATTGTTCCCCCTTGCTCCTTGATGATCCGATGAGCGGTTGCCAGTTTGATCCCGACCCTATCCGGTTTTGTGGAGAAGAAGGGGTCGAAGATCGCCCCGAGGCTCCCCTCGGGGATGCCGCAACCCGTATCGGAGATCTCTATGCCAATAAAATCATCCTTCGGAAATAACTTTACATGGATCGCCCCACCTTCTTCGATGGCTTCAAACGCGTTATCCAAGATATAGCCGAGAGCCCTTGCTAACAGATCCCCATCGATATACGGCATGGGATTCCAGTTCGGTCCCTCCACCTCGAAGTCAATGGCTAACTCTTTTTGTGGTCCTTTTGCCGAAATGGATTTCAGCGAAGCCTCGACGATTTTCCGTATATTTTGCCGTCGATGAATAGGCTTCGGGAGGATGGCGAATTCCTGGACCTGATCGACAATCGCTTCCAAGCGGCCGATCTCCCTTTCAATCCTCATAAAGTAGTGGCCTTGATCGCCATGAGAAATCTTCCTGGATATCCTTCTGGCAAAACCCCCTATGGATACGATAGGATTTCGGATTTTGTGAGCGATTCCCTCGGTCATCTTTCCCAGGCTCGCCAACCGCTGCGATTCGAGGTAATCCCGCTCCAAGTCCTTCAATTTCTCAATCTCCTGTAGAGTAATGATAATCCGGTCTCCACCCCTTCCTTCGCCCCGATAGAGGACGGTTTCTAGTTTTACGAATATCCTTGTCCCATTCTTTTTCTGTAATAAATTCTCCCCCCTATATTCCCCCTCAATCCGGGTTGTTTTCAAAATGTTGGGCAGAAAATAGGCCAAATCATCGGGTAAGAACAGCATTCCAATGGATTTACCAATAGATGCCCTCACGCCATAACCGAAGAGCTGTCTTGCCTTTCTGTTGAGAAAGAGCATCGTTCCGGAGGTATCGGTAATGATGATGCAGTTTTCGATGAGGTCTATGGCCCGGCGAAGAAATCCGGGGGTAATGGAAATTCCCCCCTCTTTTCCCTTCTGCGCCCCGACTGTCTTAACGCTCTTCATTGGGGTTTTTCCTCGTATTGAACGAATTCCCTCATGGGATGGCTATTGCATCAACGAGGCGGGCTTCCAGTTCCGAAGGTTCCCTCCCGGAAAAGTGCCTCGAAAAAAGTGAACGTCGATCATCTCAATTCCCTTTCTTCAAGAGGCCCATCTCATGTCCGGTGGGACCAATTATCCCTATAATGTTATCGGTTCTCAGTGAATGGATGTGATTCATTTCCACTCACTGTGGGAAGAGGAGCATCTGCCCTTTAACTCATCGATCTCCTTCGAGGTGAGATAGCGGTATTTCCCCAGATTGAGATCGCCCAAATTTAGGGAACCATAGCGAATGCGCCTCAACCTGATCACGGGATGGGATATTGCATCGCACATCCTCTTGATCAATTTATTCCTTCCCTCATAGACGGTCAACCTCATCCATGAATTCCTCTTGAGCCTCTTGACGGTGTGAACCTTTGCCGGAAGGGTAACTCCGTCATCCAAGGCTACCCCATCCCTTATCCTCCTCATCGCCGCCGGATCGGGAATCCCCCTCACCTTAACCAAGTATGTGCGGGGAATCCCATATCTAGGGTGGCTCAATCGGTGATGGAGTTCGCCATCGTTGGTGAGAATAAGCAATCCCTCGGAGTCGAAATCGAGTCTACCGACGGGATATACCCTTTTCTTTTCCCCATGTAGGAAGTCTCGAATGGTAGGTCTTCCGAGGGGATCATCCAGGGTCGTAACGCACCCCCTCGGTTTGTTTAAGACGAGGTATACCTTGGGCTCGAATTTGGAGATCGGTTTCCCGTCAACCCTGATATGGTCCTTTCGGGGATCGGCCTTGAAACCAAGATGTGTGACTACCACTCCGTTTACCTTTACCCTACCCTCCGCAATGAGTTTCTCGGCATGACGACGGGAAGCGTGGCCTGCATTAGATAGGATCTTCTGAAGTCGCTCCTTCACAGACCCCTCCCGGGGGACATAGCTAAACGGGTTCTTGGGAATTGATCTCCTCCATCCCCTTTCCCAGCTCCTGGATTTCCCTCAGTGTGGGCAAACTTGAGATGCTTTCGAGGCCGAAAAATTCGAGGAAATATTTGGAGGTCCCATAAACGATGGGCCTTCCTGGAAGGGCCTTTCTCCCCATTATTCGAATCAGTTGCTTCTCCAGGAGGGCATGGATGACCCAGCCAGAATCTACTCCTCTGATGGCCTCGATCTCCGCCCTGATAATGGGTTGTTTATAAGCGACAATGGCCAATGTCTCCAGAGCCGCTTTTGTTAGTCTGGTTGGCTTCATCCTCTTCGATTGCTGAATCCAGTGGGCATACTCCGGTTTTGTCCGAAACTGAAATCCCTCCGCCACCTTCACCAAGTGAAAACCCCGATCCAATTGTCGATACTCCTCCACCAACCCATCGAGACAACTCTGAATCACCCGCTTATCAACGTTTTCCAATAACTCTTGGATGGAATCGATTTTCAAGGGACTCCCGGAGACGAAGATCAAGCTCTCGATGATCGATTTGAGACGCTTTCCTTCCATTGGCATGTTCGGATATTCCTATCCCCGTTCATCGGAGATTTTCGTCCATTCCCTTTTTTCCCGGGGAACGACAGACGAAATGGCATGCTTATAAATCAATCGTTCGTTCTCATCCTTGAGGATTAAGCTGAAATTATCGAAGCTGGTGATTTGCCCTTCGATCTTTTCTCCCGTGATGAGTTCAATAATTACGGTGACCCTCTCCTTGCGTATTTTATTGAGAAACTGATCCTGAATATTAATCTGGTTTCTAACCATTGTGGCCCCCTATCCGTTGACGGCTGTTTTGACGGCCTTGAGCTTGGATCTTCCCCGATCCAAGAACCGCTCGGCCATCTCCATGATTCGATTCCTTTCCTTAGGGTAATGAACCCATTGGACTTCTCGGTCACTCCGGAACCATGTGAGCTGTCTTTTGGCGTAGGCCTTCGTTTCTTCTTTGATGAGGTGAATGGCCTCCTCGAAATCGCGCTCTCCATAGAGATATTCCACCATCCGTTTATATCCTAATCCCCGCATGGATTTGAGGTGCCGGCCATATCCCATATCGAGCAGGGATTTTACCTCTTCTCCAAATCCCCTCCTGACCATGTGGTCCACTCTGTTCTCTATTCTGCGGTAAATATCCTCCCTTTCCCTCATCAAGCCGATCTTAAGCACTTCATAGGGACAATCCTCAAAGGCGTGGTTTTTCTGCCAATGGGATAAAGGTATCCCAGTTTGCCGGTGAACTTCCAGCGCACGGATTATCCTCAACGTATCGTTGGGGTGGAGCCTCGATGCTGATGTGGGATCGACCTCCTTAAGCTCATGCCAAAGGGATTCTTTCCCAAGGCGATCCGCCTTCTCCCACAGTTCCTCTCGAAATGACTGATCGGCCTCAGGTGAGGGGAATAGACCACGGAGGAGAGCCTTTATATACAACCCCGTTCCACCGGCGATGAGGATATTCTTTCCTCCTTTCTGTACTACATCGATAACTCCCCTCGCCCCCTCCTTATAGTTGGCGGCACTAAAGGTTTCATCTGGAAAGATGATATCGAGAAGGTGATGGGGAATACGTTTGCGATCCTCAGGGTTCGGTTTGCCCGTGCCGATATCCATGTACCTGTATATTTGCATGGAGTCGGCGCTGATGATCTCGGCGTCGATTTTGGAGGCTATCTCCATGGCCACCTGGGACTTTCCAGTAGCGGTGGGTCCCACAATGACGATGAGGCGTGGCTGATCCATACCAGAACAAAGTTTAATCGATTGGGTACAATACTTCAAGGAAAAATTGGAGTGAGGAGTGAGGAGCCTTTAAAATGTTGGGGAAGTTTCAAAAAACCTCTTGCCATCTGCCTTCAATTGTATTAAGAATAAATTGAAATTCTTCTTTTTTACATTGATCCGCCTTTCTTTTTTAAGAGGTTACGGGCACAAACCCTTCACACTTCTTGGAATACATTTCTAAGGCATCGATCATGGCAAGGGAAAGGACTACAGACGGTGAAACGCCGAGGGTTTGGGAGGATGTGAAGCGCGATCGAATAGAAGATCTCTCCCTCGAGGACTTATTGCAAAAAAAATTGACCACAACGCTCAGTGGAGTGGATACGGAGCTGGAATCTAACTGTAGCTTATTCCACGAGGTCATTTCCATTGTCGAGCGAATTTTGATCAAAATGGCCTTAAAGAAGACGAACAATGTGCAAGTGGCAGCGGCCCACTTTCTCGGGATTAACAGAAACACCCTCCGCAAAAAGATCAAAGATCTGAAGATCAAAATGCCTTGATTACCCCCCGAATACATTTTTCTATTCCCGTCCACGAGCATACAATTCCACCCTCAATATCCGAAGTACATCTCGCCAACTCCGGGCTCATTCTATTCCTTGAGGAACATCTATGGGTTCATTGCAACCACTCTTCAGGAGAATCCTTTTCAATTTTGGCAGTTGAAGTCCCCTCAGGTGGTGTTCCAGAAACTTGGGAAATTACAGGTCCTTCGAGGATTGACGGAATCGGATTTTTAGGGGATATTTTCAAAAGAGGCAAAGAACTCCTATCCTGAGGGGTCCATGAAAGGAAAAAAAGGATTTTCCTCGCTTTTTCTCATTCTCTTTTTGGAGATCGGCTCTTTCGCATGGGCCCAGGGGCCTCCGCCCACCCCCGTGGTGGTTTCTCCAGTCCTCCAGAGGCAGGTCAGGGAGTCTGTAGCCCTCGTGGGCACTGCAACGGCTCGGGTGAGAAGCCTTTTTGCCAGCGAGGTCGAAGGCCTGGTGAAGGAGCTTTACGTAAACGAGGGGGACGCCGTCAAGGAAGGGCAGATTTTAGCAAAACTCGGCTCCTCAGCACTGGAAATCCAACTGGAGGTGGCGAGGGCGGCTCGAAACGAGGCGAAGGAACGGTATCTCCAGGCCAAGGCCGAGCTGGAGAGGTCCGTTAAGCTCCGCCAGTCCCAATCCATTGCCGAGAAGAAGTTCTTGGATGATCAATTCGAAGCGATGGCGTGGGAAAAGAGAGTAAGACAACGCGAGGCACAAATATCTCAATTAGAGAATTTACTGGCGAAAAAGACCATCATTGCCCCATTTTCCGGTTATGTCGCAAGAAAACATACGGAGGTGGGACAGTGGGTCGAACAGGGGGGAGGTATAGTGACCCTCATCGATCTGGAATACGTCCACGTGGTGGTCCAGGTACCTGAGCGCTATGTGGACAAAATCCGAGTGGGAGATCGGTCCTCTGTTTCGGTAGAGGCCCTTGGAAATAAGCGGTTTCCCGGAAAGATTATTGCCGTCATTCCCGAAGGGGATCGGGAAGCCCGAACTTTTCCCGTAAAAGTTGAGATCGAGAACAAGAATTTCCGAATCAAAAGCGGAATGCTCTCCCATGTCACCTTCTCCCTGGGAAAGCCTTACCCCACCCTGCTTGTCCCCAAGGATGCCTTGGTCAGCCGGGATAACCAACAATTCGTCTTCGCCTATCAGAACGATATCGTGAGGCTGATCAGATTAGACGTCAAAGGCTATCACGGTGGCATGGCCGAGGTGTCCGGAGAGGTGAAACCCGGACTTTTGGTGGTAACTCGCGGGAATGAGAGGTTGCTGGACGGCCAAAAGGTCGTGGTAATCCGGGACACGTCCCCAAAAAGAGAATGATCCCATGAGGTTAGCTGATAGTTCCATCAAGAACCCCGTGACCGTAACGGTGGGGGTCTTTTTCATCATCCTGTTTGGCTTCATCGCCCTCTTCCGGATCCCCGTTCAACTCACCCCCGAAATTCAAGAAGTAGAGATCCAGGTAGAAACCATATGGCCGGGAGCCAGTCCCCAAGAGGTGGAGCGGGAGATCATCGAGGAGCAGGAAGACCAGCTCAAGAGCGTGGAAGGGTTGGTGGAGATGAAGAGCGAGAGCTACCGGAACAGGGGACGCGTGATCATGAAGTTTCAGACGGGAACGGATCAGGATACTGCCCTCCTCAAGGTCTCCAACAAACTGAACCAAGTGGCCCAGTACCCTGCGGATGCGGAAGAACCAGTGATCCAAACTACCGGGACGGAAAGCGATGCCATCGCCTGGTTCGTATTTGAGAAGATCAGAGGGGATCCTGGGGACGTAATCTTCGAGAAGAAATTCATCGAAGACACCGTGAAACCTCGTTTGGAAAGGATCCCTGGAGTGGCCGCGGTGAATGTTTACGGAGGTCGGGAAGAGGAAATGAAGGTGATCGTGGATCCTCGTGCCCTTGCCTCCAGAAATATTACCATCCAGGACATGATCCGGGCCCTGGATAGGGAAAACCGAAACATCAGCGCTGGGGATCTGGATGAGGGAAAGCGCCGCTACATCGTCCGGACGGTGGGACAATACCGGACGCCGGAAGATATCGAAAACGTCATCATCCGTCAGGTAAATGAGGCACCCGTTTATGTCAGAGATGTTGCACGCGTGAAGTTGGGCTATAAGAAATCTGAAGCGACCATCCGCCAGAAGGGAAAACCGGCCATCGTCATGAACGCAATCCGGGAGGTGGGAGCCAACGTTTTGATGGTGATGGAGGAGATTAAGAAGGAGGTCGAGGGGTTAAACCGCTCCCTTCTGGCCAGTCGGAACCTCAAGCTTGAACAGGCCTATGATGAGACCGAATACATTTACAGTGCCATCGATCTGGTAAGACAGAACCTTTTTGTCGGCGGGAGCCTAGCAATCCTGGTATTACTCCTTTTTCTGCGAAGCGGAAGCAGCACCCTGATCGTTGCCACGGCCATCCCCATCAGTATCATCGGGACTTTTGTAATGATGGCCCTTATGGGAAGAAGCATCAATGTTATCAGTTTAGCGGGGATGGCCTTTGCAGTAGGCATGGTGGTCGATAACTCCATCGTGGTACTGGAGAACATCTACCGCCATATCCAGATGGGTGAAAGCCGCCTTGTGGCCGCCTACAAGGGTACCGTTGAGGTTTGGGGGGCTATCCTGGCCAGCACCCTCACCACCATCGCCGTCTTCCTCCCCGTCATCTTCGTCCAGGAGGAGGTAGGGCAGCTTTTCCGCGATATCGCGGTGGCGGTGAGCTGCTCCGTAGCCCTCAGCTTGATCGTCTCCATTACCGTGATCTCCACCCTGGCAGCGAGGATTCTCAGAGTTCCTAAAGCCCTCCTCACACAAGGAGGAAGGAGGGAGAAAGTCCCCCTTTTTTCATTTTTGAATCTGTTTGGACTCGTTTCAATCACACGGGGATTTTCCCACGGCATCGCCGCCTTCTTCCCCTGGATTTACCGGAGCATCTCGCTCAGGCTTGCCTTGGTGGTTGTGATGACCGGCGTTTCGCTCTCCATGGCCTGGTTCCTCATTCCCAAGACCGAATACCTTCCCCAGGGGAATCAGAATTTCATCTTCGGGTTCCTTCTCACGCCACCGGGATATAATGTTGAGGAGTTCACCCGGATTGCCCAGGGAATCGAAGCAGACCTATCCCCTTATTGGGAAGCAGAAATAGGCGATGAAAATTCAGCCCGACTCCAGGGTCCCCCCATACGCAACTTCTTCTTCGTTTCCTTCTTCCAACAGGCCTTCATGGGCCTCATCAGTAAGACCCCCGAACGGGTGCGGGAGTTAATTCCCTTGATCTATCGATCTCTTGCCAAAATTCCCGGATTGATCGCCGTAGTGACCCAGGCTAGTCTCTTTGAGCGGGTGGGCGAGGGGAGATCCATCGACATCCAGATATTGGGGATCTGCGATGTGAGCCGTCTCGTGAAGCTGGGCCAGATGATATTCGGCCAAATCATGGGGGTATTGCCCGGTTCTCAAGCGCGACCCATACCCAGTCTTGACCTGGGAAGCCCCGAAATCCAGGTGATTCCCAATCGGGTGAGGATGGCAAGTTTAGGGTTACAAACAAGCGAATTGGGAATCGCCGTGGATGCCCTCATGGACGGAACCAAGGCTAGCGACTATTGGCGTGGGGCAACGGAGATTGACCTGACACTGATGGGAAAGGACGAATACGCGCGACGCTCTCAAGATTTGAAGGACCTTTTGATCCATACCCCTCGAGGGGAAGCGGTCACGTTGGGATCTTTGGCGGACATCCAACTGGTAACCGGCCCCTCCCAGATCAACCATATCGAGAGGAAACGGTCCATTGTCATCCGGGTTAATCCACCGGAGGAGATGCCTCTGGAGATGGCCCTGGAAAAGATTGACAGCCAGATCATTCAACCCATTCGCGATAGGGGGGAGCTGGGGGAGGATTGCGATATTCGGTTAGCGGGCACGGCGGATAAACTCTCCCTGACTCGGAAGGCTCTCCAATGGAACTTCTTGCTTGCCTTGGTCATAACCTTCCTCTTGATGGCCTCTCTCTTTGAGAGCTTTCTCTACCCACTGGTGATCATGTTCAGCGTTCCCCTTGCCGCTGCAGGGGGGTTTTTGGGCCTGTTCTCGGTGAACCGCTTCATCGCCTTTCAACCCTTGGATGTGCTAACCATGTTGGGCTTCATCATTCTCATCGGGATCGTGGTTAATAACGCCATCTTGATCGTCCATCAGTCACTGAACCATATGAGGGAAGGAATGGAACCCCGAGACGCCATCCATCAATCCATCCAAAAAAGGGTGAGGCCCATCTTCATGTCCACCACTACCAGCATCTTCGGGATGATGCCGCTGGTCCTGTTTCCGGGAGCCGGGTCCGAACTCTACCGGGGCCTTGGGAGTGTGGTAATTGGAGGTCTGGCTGTCTCCACCGTATTTACCCTGTTTCTCGTTCCCACCCTGTTCAGCCTGGTGCTCGATGCAAAGAGAGCCGTTGCTCGGCTCTGG
>JBGVTJ010000328.1:0-16649 GCA_041862515.1 Thermodesulfobacteriota bacterium
GCCTTCTGGGCTCAAACATTGAGTTTGGGGGTGTTTCGCTTCACTAAGAATGGCTAGCCAAAATTCTTTAATGTTCGCTCCAGGGAATCCGGGCAAAGGCCTGTTCTGATGTGACCCTTCTCCGGCAAATATCGCTCATGAATAGCGGTGTTCCCTAGAAACTCAGGAAACTCCAGACCTTGTTTCTGTTGACTTTTCCCTTTATTTCGGATTTAAGAGTACGGATGGGGGGGGAAAGATGGAATGGGCGTACCCAGGTGCATGTAAATCCTTGGGGAGAGTGGTTGTTACCCTTGCTATCTACTTTTCCGGATTGTTCTTGGTGGCTGGGCCGGCTGATGCACAATCATTTGCCAAACTGAGGGTGATGACCAGCCTCTTTCCCCTCCAGGAGTTTGCCCAGGCCGTGGGCGGAAAGCGTGTATCGGTTAGGCTTCTCCTCCCACCCGGCGCGGAACCTCATACATGGGAACCAAGGCCAAGCGATATCGGAAAGCTCGCCAGGTCCGACATTCTCATCTATGTCGGAGCTGAAATGGAACCCTGGATCCAAGACATGGTTAAGGGAACATATAATCCAAACCTCTCCGTGTTGGAAGTCAGCCGTGCTTTGAACCTGATCCAGGGTAAGGCGATTGCCCATAACCACAAAACGGTGGGATTTGATCCCCATGTTTGGCTGGATTTCGATAATGCTCAAAATATCGTCAACGGCATTGCTAAGGCCTTCATTGAGAAGGACCCTCAGGGAACTAAATATTACGGGGAAAATGCTCGTTTCTACAGGGAAAAACTCCAGGTGTTGGATCGCAAATTCAGGCAGGGCCTCAGAAATTGCCCTTATAGGGTATTTGTGGTAGGAGGGCATGCGGCCTATTCTTATCTGGCAGACCGGTACGGATTGATTCAGATCCCCCTGTATGGGATTAACCCAAATTCCGAGCCCACCCCCAAACAGTTGGCCCGCGTGATAAGGCTTGCTAAAGAGCATCATATCAAGGTAGTATACTTCGAGGTTTCCGTGAGCGATAAATTGGCCGAGGTAATCGCCGAAGAAGTTGGGGCCAAGACCTTAGTTCTCAATTCGGGTGCTAATCTGACCAAGGAACAGCTAAAATCAGGGGAAACATTTATATCTCTCATGGAAAAAAATTTGGAGAACCTGAGACGTGGACTCGCCTGTAAATAGGGAAGAGCCCCTGGTTACTGTGGAAGGGGTATCCTTTAACTTCAGGACAAACAGGGTTTTGGTCGAAGTGAGCCTTTCCATTATGCGAGGCGATTTTTTGGCCATCATTGGCCCTAACGGATCGGGCAAGACAACCCTCATTAAGATCATCCTTGGCCTTCTTTCTCCTCTCCGTGGCGAAGTTCGACTCCTCGGCCAGAGAACTGGGACCTTTACCCTATGGGAAAAAGTCGGCTACGTCCCCCAAAAAGCCACCCAGGTCGATCCCTTCTTTCCAGCCTCGGCCCGGGAGGTAGTAGCCACCGGGCTTCTTTCGGGCAAAGGCTTTCCTCGACTCACCAGCCGCCGAGACGAACATGTCATCGATCGGGCACTGGATCAGGTGGACATGCTGGCCCTGAAGCATCGCAGAATCGGTGAACTTTCGGGAGGGCAGCAGCAGCGGGTTTTTATTGCGAGGGCTATCGTAAACAATCCGGAGATCCTTTTTCTGGATGAGCCCACGACAGGGGTTGACGCTGAGACCCAAGAGCGTTTCTATGACATGCTGGATTCACTCAACAGGAACAACGGAATCACCATTGCACTCATCACCCATGATGTCGGGGTCGTGACAAAGCACGTCAATAAGGTCGCATGCTTAAACCAAAGACTGGTCTTTCATGGCTCCCATGAGGAATTTTGCAATTCTGAGGCCATTCGAGAAATGATGCCGGGCGAATATCACCTGGTTTGTCATCGCCACTAATCCCTTTTATGGAATCGATTTTGGCATACGGTTTCATGGTAAGAGCCCTGGTGGCTGGGATATTTATCGCTGGGGCATGTGCCATATTGGGCGTCTTTCTCCTCCTGAGGCGGGATGCTATGATTGGACATGGCCTGGCTCACGTAACTTTCGGCGGAATAGCCCTTGGCCTCATGCTCCACATTCTGCCACTGGCGGTCGCCCTCACTGTAGCTATTCTCTGTGCACTGGGAATTCTTGCGTTAAAGGAGAAGGCAGGCATTTATGGAGATACCGCCATCGGTATATTCAGCAGCATAGGGATGGCGATTGGGATTATTTTAGCCACCCTCGCGGGAAATCTCAATGTGGATCTACTAGGCTATCTCTTTGGCAATATCCTCGCAATAGAGGTCATCGAAGTCTGGATTTCGGTCATTCTGGCAGGAGTGATTATTATCGCTGTGGCCCTCTTTTATCAAGAACTGTTCTACCTCACCTTCGATCCCGAATCCGCCAGGGCTTCTGGCATCCATGCAAAATGCCTTGACAGGTTGTTGGCCGTTCTGACAGCCGTTACCATCGTCCTGGGCATGAAGATAGTGGGCGTTCTCCTGGTGTCTGCTTTGATCGTCATTCCCTCAGCGGCGGGATTACAATTGGCCGCCAATTTCAGACACGCCATCATTACCTCTTCAATAGTCGCCACGGGATCGGTGATAGCTGGACTTATTATGGCTTTCTATTGGGATCTTCCCGCTTCTGGAGTCATCGTCATCCTCTCTTTTCTCTGCTTCCTTCTGCTCTTCAGCCTCCGATTGATGAGAAAGCCCATCTAATTCCTTATCGAAAGCCTTCAGAGCTAAAAGTCCTTTATAATCAATGGAAAATACGATATTTCCGATTTTTTTTTGCCCTTTTATCATATAACTGCTTGAAATATAAATTTTTTGTTGCATAATAAAATAACGTATAGTAAATTTGGAAAAAGAGTATCGGGAAGAGCCCAGAATGGAGATTCCACGGAAAAAATTCTGGATCACCGTGTTTTCTTTGTCCTTTCCCCAGATCCCCCCCTCTCTATCCGCTCTTGGTTTTCCCCTCTACAACCATTTCTCCACTCTTCTACGAATATTGCCATTCCCTTTACGCCCTCTCCTGGGGAATGCATCAATTTCGCTGAAGGGTGGCTGCTCACATTCGAGGATAAAGGTTTCCAGTACCGCATCTTATCCGGGTAAGCCACCGATGAGGAAGGGATTTATCCGTATGTCAGCCGTAGTGCTCATCCTCTTCGGCCTGCTCCTCTCGAGAACCTCAATTTATGGGGCTGACTATGAAGACCAATATAGAAAAGCGAGAAATGATTACTACGCTCTCAAAGACTCCCAGGCGAAGAAGAAGTATAGATCCTATTGGCTGAGATGTATTGAGAAGTTTCAAGCCGTATATACTCAGCATCCCAAAACCCCCCGGGCGGACGATGCATTATTCACCGTGGGCCTACTCTACTTTGACCTTTATGACTATTCGTTCCTCAAGTCCGACCTTCAACAAGCCCTCTCCTCCTTCCAGAGCCTGGTCACAGAATACCCTTCCAGCAGGCTGGCCGACGACGCCCAATTCAAGATCGGAGAAATTCACCTGAAGCGAAAGGAGTTTTCCGAGGCCTACGAGGCATTTCAAAAGGTCGTCGATCAATTCCCCAAGGGGGATATGGTATCCCTGGCGAGGATTAAACTGAATGAACTGAAGGAGTACGAACCAAAGCCTGCAACCAAGGACCTGAAGGGGTATGGCCCGAAATCGCAACCCAAAGAAGAGAGCGAGCTTCACTCCGTGACTCGGATCAAATACTGGTCCAATCCCGATTATACTCGGGTTGTCATCTATGTCGACAAGGAGTTACCATATAGGAGCCGCCTTCTAAAGATGGATCCCTCCATCAATAAACCCCCGAGGCTCTATATCGATATCGATTCAGCCAAGATTTCCCCTGACTTGACACAGCCCATTCCCATTCATGATGGGCTCCTCAAAATGGCCAGGGCAGGACAAAACAGCCCCGATACGGTAAGGGTTGTTCTTGATATTGAAAGTATCAAGGACTATAAGGTCTTTCCCCTAAATGATCCATTCCGCATTGTCATCGACATCTTCGGGGTCTCATCCTCCGAGGGAAAAGCCTTGGCCGCCATAGAGGAGAAACAGCCTGTCTTGCAACCATCCCAACCAAGCATTGAAAGAATCGTCATCGATCCTGGCCATGGGGGGCGCGATCCAGGCGCCATTGGGCCCAGCGGCCTCATGGAAAAGGACGTGGTATTGGAGATCGCCAAAGTGCTCAGGAAGCAGCTGGAAAAACGAGGATACGAGATCTCCTTGACGAGGGAAACGGATATCTATCTCCCGTTGGAAGAGAGAACCGCCATTGCGAATACGAAAAAGGCGGATCTCTTCGTCTCCGTTCATGCCAATGCCAGCAGAAAACGAGGCGCGCGGGGAATAGAGACCTACATCTTGAATTTCCCGTCCGATGAAGAGGCCATGGAATTGGCCGCACGGGAGAACGCCATTTCAACCAAAAGACTGACCGACCTTCAGATTATTCTCTATGACCTCATGTTGAACGCAAAGGTGAATGAATCCGGCCGATTGGCTCATCATGTTCAGCAGTCCTTAAATACCAGTTTGAATCACCGAGAATCCAGTCATCGGGACAGAGGGGTGAAACAGGCACCGTTTTACGTCCTCATGGGGGCGAGAATGCCCGCGATCTTAGCGGAAGTCTCCTTTATCAGCAACAGGCGGGAGGAGAGGAGGCTCAAGAGCCGAAGACACCTAGATAAAATCGCAGCTGCAATTGCGGAAGGGCTCAATGGATACATAGAGGAGACAAGGAGAGCTCAACGGTCTCTTCCTTCTCCAAGAGAAACCTCACTGAAGACGAGGGATTTCCCTGAACGGATCATCGAAGGGCACATGGAAAAGGGAAGCAACCTCTATATGGAGTTGAAGAAGAGGGGGTGTTCCTCCAACCAGATTGCCACTATTACGGCTCACTTAAGGTCCCTCTTGAACTTTAAGGAGTGCAACCCGGGTGACTCCTTCCGACTTTCCCTCAATGAACGTGGTGAATTGCAAACCTTTCTCTACGAGGCAGGTCAAACCGACATCTATGAAGTCACCCGGGAAGGAGATGGATATGTCGCATCGAAAAGAGAGGTCATCTTGGATCGGCATTTGACCAAGGTGGGAGGGGAAATAGAATCCACCCTCTTTGACGCCATTGAGATGGCCGGTGAAGAAGACCGTCTGGCCCTGATCTTCGCCGATATCTTCGCATGGGAGATCGATTTTCACAATGACCCCAGGAAAGGGGATCGATTCAAAATCATCGTGGAAAAATTCTACAAGGATGGCCAGTTTATCCGATACGGGAACATTCTCACCGCTGCATACGACACCCCTTCTCGGGATTACAGGGGGTTCTATTTCAAGGAACCAGGGGGGCAGGAGGGCTATTACGACGAAAAGGGAAGGTCGTTGGAGAAATCTTTTCTCCGCTCCCCCCTGAAATTCACCAGGATTACATCGGGATACAACCGACGAAGGCGTCATCCGGTCCTGGGCGGATATCACCCCCATCTAGCCATCGATTATGCGGCACCAACGGGAACGCCGGTTCGAGCCGTTGGGGATGGGAAGGTCGTCTTCATTGACTGGAATCGGGGCTACGGAAAACAGGTAACAATAAAGCACGGCAGCGGATATACCACACACTACGGCCATCTCTCCCGATACGCGCTGGGAATAAAAAAGGGAAAGCGGGTTAAACAGAAGCAGATCATTGGATATGTTGGATCAACCGGAATTGCCACCGGTCCCCACCTCGATTACCGCATATCGAAAAACGGAAAATTTCTGGATCCCCTCAAGATGAAGAGCCCGCCCATTTCCTCCTTACAGGGAGAGCCTTTGGCGGATTTCGAATCCAAGAGGGACTATTTGGCGTCCTTATTGCGATAGAAACCAGCGGAGCACCTCTTTCCAACTCATCAGCTCCAATGCGCCCTTTCACCATGGTGCTTCGGAAGTCTTCATCCTTTCAATCATAAGGGAAAAAGGTCAACGGACGTGCATCCTTTCCTTCCTCTCCGGAGGAATCACGGCCTCCACGGGGGTCCGTGGAATGGTGGTCGCTATGAGGTGGTGCTTGAAAATCCTCCTGGCGACCCGCTGAATGTCCTCCTTCTTCACTCCCTGTATGAATTCCCTATATCGCTGGTCCCAGTCGTATCCCAATCCCAAAGCCTCTGAGACGGCAGCGCTAAAGGCTTGCGAGGCATTGGTCTCCAACCCAAGATCGTGCATGGTGATGACCATCTTTTTTGCCAACTCGAGTTCCTCATCCGTCACGGGCTCATCCTGGATCCTTCTCACCATTTCCGAGATAATGTCCTGAACCTCCCGATAGTTACCCATGGTGGTCTGGGTAATTACGCCGAAGTAACCGCCATCCATTCCATATTGGGGATAGGCATGGACATAGTAGACGAGGCTTTGATCGCCTCCCCTTAGGGCTTCGTGGAGCCATCCACTGGGATACCCAATGCCCGAAAGAATAGCATCGATTACGTCCAAAACGGGGCGATCCGTATCGTAGAAAGTCATCCCATTGAAACCAACGAATAGGGCCGCCGATGATTTGTCGTTCATCTTTTCGACCCTTCTCTCCCGGACGAGGTTGGAGGTTTCCTCCTTGAGATTGGGAGCAACAAGTTTCCGCCTTTTCACGTGGCCGAATCGTTGCTCAACGTTTTGGGTAACCCGCTCATTGTCAATATCCCCAAATACCGCCAGTACCATATTATTGGGCATGACGATTCGGCGATAAAAATCCAGGATATCTTTCCTCGTAAAACCCCTCACCGATTCTTCCGTTCCCACCAAATCATTACGATAGGGGTGCTGAATGAAAAAATGGTAGCGAAAGAGTCGGGTAACCTCCCGCTCCCAATTCTCGTCAATCCTCTTTATGGCAAGCAGTGTATCTTCCCTTTGCTTCTCGATCTCCCCTTCCGGGAAGGAAGGGTTCATGAGCACGTCTGAGAGGATTTCCAGGCCCTTTTCAAAATCTTCCTTAAGGACCGATACGGTCACGGAATAGGTGTTTCTCCCGGAACTGGAATCGATACTTCCCCCCATCTCCTCCATCTCCTTGGCGATTTGGTACTTCGAACGAGCCTTAGTGCCCTTCGTCAGGAGTCCCATGGTAAAGAGTGAGATTCCCGGCTGTTGGGAGGGTTCATACCGCTGCCCACCTATGCCGAATAGCTGGAACGTCACAATGGGGAGAGCCCGGTTTTCCTTCAGCAACAAGGTCATTCCATTGGAGAGAACCCGTTTTTGAATCTGAGAGGAGAGCCCTAAAGTTACTGCCTCTCCTTTGGCCCTTTTCGGTTGCGGGGGTCTTACGATGGCGGTGGTTATGAGGTCCCTCCTTAAGTATTCTCGGGCGACCCTCCTGACATCCTCCGCGGTAACCGCCTGGATTCTTTCCACGTAGAGGTCATCGAAGTAAGGATCCCCCGTAGCTACATAGGACGATGCCAGGCTTGAGGCGATATCGTCGACTGCCTGCTTGCCGAAGATGTGGTCGGCGATGACCTGTTTTTTGGCTTTTCCCAGTTCCGATTCCGGGATCAAGCCGGATTGAATCTCCCCGATCTCATCTAATATGGCCTCCAGGGCCGCATGAACATTTTCATATCTGAGGGCCATGGAAATGACGAAGATCCCCCGGGCGTAATGAGGTGTCCAATTGGACGAATCGATGGAGAGGACGAGCTCTTTTCGGTCCTTGACGGTTCTGTAAAGCCGGGAAGTTCTCCCTCTTCCCAGAATGATGGCGAGGACATCAAGGGGATAGAGATCCGGATCTTCCAGAGAAACCGAAGGGAACCCCATATGCATTCTGGTCAACTGGGCCTGGGAAAATTCCCTTTCACCCCATCTCGGCCCCACCTGGAGGGGTTCTTCAGGGATTACCGAGGGCTTTTGGGAAACCCTTCTGAAATCCTTAACCAGCTTAATCACCTCTTCGAGGGCCTCGAATGGCTTGAGATCTCCCACGAGGGCTACCACCATGTTGTTTGGCGCGTATTGTTTTCGGTAATAATCCATGAGTTGGTCTCGGGTGATATTGACGAAAACGTCCTCATAGCCAATAACGGGGTGACGGATGGGGTGCCGTTGATACGCGGTCTTCATAAAGAGGTACCAGAGTTGTTGAGAGACGCTATTTTCCCCCAGTTTAAATTCCTGTTGAATCACCGGCTTTTCCCTTCGATATTCGTTTTCATCAAATTGGCAGTCAGTCACATAGCTGATGAGGAGTCCAAGGGCCGTCTTGTAATGCTCCGTCGTCGTATTGATAAAGTATACGGTTCGATCATAGGAGGTATAAGCGTTGGAAGCCCCTCCGAGGGATCGAAGGATCTCCTTTGTCTCCTCTTCCGTTACTTTCGACGTCGTTCCCCCTGAGACGATGTGTTCGAGGTAATGGGAAAGCCCTCCGTAGAAATATTCTTCCTCATTGATGGAACCGGCCTTGACATGGATCTGACACGAAACAACCCGCGAGGTGTGCATCTCCCGGATTAACACGGTCAATCCATTCTTCAATTGAACGAAAAGGTCTTCGGGTTGAGAAGGTAAGACGTCTTCTACAAAGGCGGCATATTCTGGGCTCAGCGAAAGGTTCGGAACCGAACGGCCTTTCCCCATGAGGGGAGTTTTTCCCGTGGCTACTGAAAGGGACGCTATCGAAAGTATGAACCCCAATAAGAGGGGTGAAGAAAATCGCTTCATGGGTCCCACCTCCTCTCCAGCCTGAGAACGTATCCGACTGCACGCCTTAGCAAACTCTTCTTCAGTCTAATGTCAAGCGCCATTTGCAAGAGGAAAAGGGTACAGTCGCCAAATTCAGACCTCACCGGCCCATTGCCGGGTATACCTTCACCACAAAATCCCATCATTTGGTTCGCGTCCTCATGTAAAGGCTCCATCGCAAGACCTCTATTTCGAGATAGCTAGGATCTATTCCCTCAAATCCACCCCCTCACCCAATACCAGATGAACCCCGCATATTCATGCAATGCCCGCTCAGAATGGGCAAGGTTATTCGAGCTCGGCAGGGCGAAAATCATCTCCTTGAACAACTCCCCTGTTGATGAGAGAGCATGGGGCTTGCTCCGAGTGGCCCTGAAATCCGCAGGTGCGGGAATTGGGGATAGTCCCAGTTTTTGAAACACGGCAACGGCCCGCGGAAGGTGAGAAGCTGAGGTTACGAGGACGAATGGCTTTCCCCCGAGGATCTTCTTAATCTCCACGCCATTTTCATAGGTGTTGGTGGAATTCGTCTCCAACAGTATCCTTTCGCCCGGAATTCCCATGGCACTGGCCAGGTCACCCACAATCCTGGATACGGGTGTATCTCGCTCATCCTCGTCCGGGGGGCCGCCCGATATCACAACCCTGGCATCGGGGATCAGGTGAAAGAGGCGGATGGCCTCTAGTAATCGAGATACGCTCGTTTCGCCCACCCGACTGGTGAGGGGAAGATGAGGATCTTCCCACGCGGCACCCGTTAAAAGGACGATGGTGTCGACCTCCCCCACCCCTTTCATATTCAGTAGGGGGGGATATCTATTTTCCAGCCGAGCGAGAAGTGCCATGGAAAGAGGCGAGCAACTGAAGGCGAAATACAAAATGATCCCCAGAACCAGCAGGTATTTCCCGACCCTTTTCTCCAAGGCTATGAGGGGAAAACTCAAAACGAAACAGATGGAAATGATCCCGGGGGGGGTTATTGCATATTGGAAAATCGATTTGAATATGTCCATAGGGTAAACCTCCTCTTCAGTTATCTGGCTTGAAGGCATCACAACAACACAATAGTCCTTGAGTCATAGAAAAATTCCCCCCCCTTTTTTATTTTACCCTTTTTTCCGGCTTTCGGGAATCCTTCCATCCCTGGCCAACACCATTGTCCCTTCTCTTCAGCGCTTCGGGATCTGTTGGGCAAATTCCCTTTCGCTCCCTAAAAAAATCTCAGACCATTCTAAAGTTTGCTTCACTGCAAATGGTACCCAGGCGCTCCTTCGTTCCCAAAACTCGCCCTTTGCTCTCAAACAGTGGATTTGCGACCGTTTCGTTTCACTGAGAATGGTTAGCTAAAATTCTTTCATGTTCGCTCCAGGGAACCCGGCCAATAACCGGTTCCGAAATGACCTCAGGGATTCACAGGTGGTTATTTCTCGCATTCTCCAGCACATTATCCTCGTGGACAGCGGTGTTCCTTTATGAAAAATATACCCTCCTCTACATCAATACATCATAAAAATACTCCTTTTTGAGTTCAGGAGACACCAATTCCCTCTGGGTACATGGGGAATATGTGTCGAATTGGGTGAACGGATTGGGTGGCATAGATTTTGCTTTGTTATTGGCGTGAAGGGGTACTGGAGAATGCTAACCCATCACGCTGAAGATGGTAATGCATGGGGAAAAAATCCAACTATAAAATCCTGAAGAAGATCGGCCAGGGGGGTATGTCAACGGTCTATCTGGCCCACGACATCTCCCTCGATCGCAAGGTCGCCATTAAAACCTTACGCATTGAACGACTCCTGGAGTCGGGAGAGGGTCGAAAACGGGAAGTGCTCCTTCGGTTTTTGCAAGAGGCCCGTGCCGCAGCCAAACTAAATCACCCGAACATCGTTTCGATATACCACGTAGGTTCGATGAACGGCATCTCCTATATCGCCATGGAGTATCTCGACGGCCGTTCCTTCCTGGAATTGGTGGCATCGAGGAAACACCTGTCCATTGACTCAATAGTGAGTTTATTGATTCAGGTGTGTGCCGGCCTTGAATTTGCCCACGCCCATGGGATTATCCATCGCGATATCAAGCCCAGCAATATTATTTTGCTCCAGAACGGAACCGTGAAGATCACGGACTTCGGGATTGCCAGAATCGAAAAATCAGAATTGATCAAAACCCGTGATGGGAGGTTTATGGGGACTATCTACTACTGTTCCCCAGAACAATTGACCAGCTCTGCCGCCATCGATGGAAGATCCGATCTCTTCTCGACCGCTGTCCTGCTCTATCAGTTTCTCACGGGGGAGTTCCCCTTCCACGGACATTCCCTTGCAGAAACCATTGACAAAATAATCCGGGGATCCCCCGTCCCCCCGAGGAAGATGAACCCATCCATACCCGTCCAATTGGAAAAGGTCATCCTAAAGGCGCTATCCAAAGATCCCCGTGATCGGTTTCGGACGGTGGGTGAATTCAAGGGAGCGCTCCAACGTTCGATTACTTCCGGGAAACGTCATGGGAGTGAGCAACTCAAATCACGCGTGGGAAAAGACATGAGAACAGGGTGGATGAGCACAATTCCACGTTTCCCCTTGATCGTTGGGGGCATCCTGCTGATAGGCCTCTTTTCCCTGGGATATCTGAAAATCGCGATGGAGAAAAATATCCAACGGAAAGACGCTGCCATCAGGGGAAGCAATATGGCGAAGATCTTTTCCCTCTTGATGGCCGAGCAGTCAATTGCTCAAGATCGGCATGTCCTGGCAAAATACCTGAATGAGGTGGGAACTGCCCCGGATATTTATTTCATAGAAATGATAAAGGATAACGAGCTCATTGCGCAATATCAGAGAAATCCCTCACGGGGGGTGGAAGATGTATACATGGTATCTTACCCGATTTCGGTCGAAGGAGAGGAATTAGGCTCCTTGAAGGTAGGATTTCTCAAGGCCAAGGTCACCAAAAGCATAGGAAGGGTTATGGCATTCATGGGCTTTGGACTCATCTTCATCGTTTCCCTTTTCTTGGGCCTTTTGGGATATACCCGTTTTCAGTCGTATCCCAAGACCTATACTACTAAACTCAAAACGAGAGGACCGTCATGAGACCCCAAACCGTCCGTAATGAAAGAAGAAGGGACAGACGATTCGAGCTCATTAACCTCGTCGTCTATAAGCAATTCGAAATCGAGAACATCACAAAAACGATCAACTTGAGCATCGGCGGCATGAAAATGAGGACCGAATTCCCCGTCCCTCTCCATGAGGAGCTGGAAATCTCCATAAAAATAGGCGACGAAATATTCAAATCGGAAGGCAAGGTGATCTATGCCAACGAGAGAGAAGACGGCGATTACGATATCGGTGTGAACTTCATCAATGCCTCGGAGGAAAGCCTCAATCTCCTGAGCCAATACCTCTCCCAACGGAATTAGTTTCTTCGGTCAATCTCACCACGGTAACTGCCTCAATTTCGACCCCACATACCCCCGCGCTTGGTTCGATTATGGACTCCATTCCATTGACAGGCCCTCCGCACCCTGATATGGTAAGGTTCGGCTCCTTCATTGCAGCGAAATACATCTATACATAATGGAGGAGCGATAGAGGAGATGAAAGAGACCCTTTTGATCGCCCTTGGGGGAAATGCCCTCATCAAAAAAGGACAACGGGGGTCCATAGAAGAGCAATTTGAAAACCTGAGACCCCCTATCCAACAGATCGCTCGTCTCTCAGAGCAGTATGACATAGTCATTACCCACGGGAATGGCCCCCAGGTTGGAAACCTCCTCCTGCAACAGGAAAAATGTCCTGAGGTTCCAACCATGCCCTTGGAGATCCTCGTAGCTCAGACCCAGGGACAGATCGGCTATATGATTGAATCCACCCTTGACAACGAGCTCATGAAATTGGGGGGCAATACTAAACAACTGTTCGTTACGGTCCTCACCTATGTCGTGGTAGATATAGATGACCCGGCCTTTAAAAACCCCAGCAAGCCCATTGGCCCTTTCTTCTCAAAAGAAGAGGCCGAACGGCTTCCCTACCCGACCGTAGAAACAGCCGATGGGTACCGTCGCGTCGTTGCCTCCCCCAAACCCGTGACCATTGTGGAAAAGAGGGAGATAGAAAGACTCCTCAGAGAAGGATTCCTCGTCATTGCCTGCGGGGGAGGAGGCATTCCGGTAATCAGAGAGAGGCGGAAATTCGAGGGGGTGGATGCCGTAATCGATAAGGATTTGGCCAGCGCCAAATTGGCGCGGGAAGTGGGTGTGGATATATTCCTGATTGCCACCGATACGCAGGGGGTAGCCATCAACTTCAAAAAACCCGGGCAAAGGTTTTTGAGAAAGCTCCCCTTAGAAGAGGCAAAACGCTTATTACAGGAGGGCGAATTTCCAGAAGGATCTATGGGGCCTAAAGTCGAGGCGACCATCGAGTTCTTGGAACGTGGGGGGAGAAGGGCCCTGATTACCTCCACCGAGAATATCCAACGTTCTGTCGAGGGAAAGGCTGGGACGGAGATAATCCGATATTCCGACACACACCCTCGATTCGTTCGCAATTCCCGAAAATCCTCTCCTTGATTTTCTATCCGGACAATCACTTCGAATGCTCACTAACCTATCGGTTCCATGATAACCGACGTTTTCCATGAGAGAACATCCTTGTCACTTCGCTTCAATGGTTTGGGGTCTTTTGGCCACATTCCGTTTCGCTCACCCTCAAAGGGTACCCCACCTCTCCAGCTGATTACGCTCAGGGGCAACCGCTTCCTCCAGAAATTCAGGAAACTTCCGAATAACTTGTTATTGAACCGAAATCGAACGTATAATAGAGAACTGTTTCTCGGCGAACAGCTGAATCAAGGGCAAACGGAGATTCATGCTTTCCAAACCAGCCGTGGATATCAAAATCTTAACCCAGAGCGACCTTGAGGATTTTGTGTCCAAATGGGGCCAGCAAAGGTACCGAGCAAGTCATCTCATCAAATGGCTCTACCAAAAGGGGGCGACCAATTTCCATCAGATGACGGACCTGTCGAAAACCTTCCGGGAAACGCTATGCAGGGTTGCCTTCGTAAGTACCCTAACCCCGAATCACATTGAGACCTCCCGGGATGGGACGAAGAAATTTCTCTTTCCCCTGATGGATGGCAATAGCGTGGAGAGCGTGCTCGTGCCGGATGGGTCCCGGTTGACCCTCTGTATCTCCACTCAGGTAGGCTGCCCTTTAGGCTGCCGATTCTGCCTTTCAGGGAGTATGGGATTCGTTCGAGACTTGACCACCTCCGAGATCCTGAACCAGATTCTAGCGGTCCAACGGGAGGAGGCACCCAAAAGGAGAATAACCAATATCGTCCTCATGGGAATGGGAGAACCTTTGGCCAATTATGCTAATACCGTTAAGGCCATCGAAATGATGCAATATGACGGGGGCCTCGGTTTCTCGGGGAGACGTATTACCCTCTCTACATCGGGCCTCGTTCCGGAGATGGAGAGATTAATGGCGACCGGACTCCGCTTTCAATTGGCCGTTTCCCTCAATGCAGCGGATGACGATACCCGAAGTTTTCTCATGCCTGTCAACAAATCCTATCCATTGAATGAGGTCCTTGAGAGCTGCCGAAGGTTTCGCCTCCGTCCAAGGGAGAGGATTATCTTCGAATATGTCCTCATCGATGGCATCAACGATTCATCTCAAGATGCCCTTCGTCTCGTCCACCTGTTGAAGGGTATTCCCTGCAAGGTCAACCTCATCCCCTTCAACGAGTCGTCGGAGTCGGAATTCACCAGGCCAGATGAGAAAAGAATCCACAGATTTCAGATGGTCCTCCTGGATCGATACATGACCTGTATCGTCAGAAAGAGCCGTGGCGGAGATATTTGGGCGGCTTGTGGACAGTTAAAGGGTACATTCCGAGGCTTTCTGAACTCACCATGAGAGCCTTCACCTGCCACCGAACCCCAAGGGTAGAAAGACTTCTCCTGGGGATCCCGGAAAACGGAGTCCCTGGGAAATCCGTAAACTCCAGTCAATGGTCTGGAGTTTCCTGACTTTTTTGGATGGGGTTTTTCTAACCTATTGATTGTAAAAGAGATTATATTTCTCATAAGCGAACACCGGTGTCCTTTCGGTTGTTCGTGGTCTGTTGCCCCAACTCCCTTTCGCTCACTGAAAAGAATTTCAGACCATTCTAGCGTAAGGTTCGCTTCACTGCAAATCCAAAACTCGCCCTTTGGGCTCTGAGATTGGATTTGCGGCCGTTTCGCTTCACTAAGAATGGTTATTAGCCAAAATTCTTTAATGTTCGCTCCAGGGAACCAGGGCAACGGCCTGTTTTGGCGTGACCCTTCTCAAGCAAACTTCGCTCATGGACAGCGGTGTTCGTTAGAAACTGAGGAAACTCCAGTCAGTGCTCCATTGACATTTCTCTTGACGGATGATATAGAACCCAGAT
The DNA here is from genome assembly GCA_041862515.1 of Thermodesulfobacteriota bacterium. Taxonomy (GTDB): domain Bacteria; phylum Desulfobacterota; class BSN033; order WVXP01. The sequence continues at coordinate 15,267 of JBGVTJ010000328.1, forward strand.
GTATTTTAAATCATGGCGCGGGAATCACCCGCATTGCCACACCAGAAGGGGTCTCCCGATAGGCGTCTCAATGGACTTCTTATCACTTCTGGATGAATCTGGCCTTTTGTGGTTTCCTTTAAGGGGGGTAAGGGCATGAAACGTACGATCCTTTTTGCCTTGTGTCTGATGCTGAGCGTGAGCTTGCTAATTACCCTGCCGGCCCATGCGAGGGTCGTGAAGATGAAGCTCGCTACTGTGACACCTCCTCATCACGCCTATAATGAGGGAGCACGGGAATTTGCCAGGCGTATTATAGATGCTACCAGAGGAGCCGTTGATATTCGGGTCTACCCGGGAGGCCAGCTGGGCAAGGGGGAACGGGTGCTTCTTGAAGGAATGCAGATGGGGACGATTGATCTAGCCGTTACCGCAACGGGGCCCGTCTCGGGCTTTAGCCAAAGCATGATGGTTTTGGATTTACCTTTCCTTTTTCGGGACTACCGTCACGTCGACGCAGTGCTTGACGGGCCCGTTGGTCGAAAACTCCTGGATGATTTGGAAAAGGCCCGGCTAAAAGGCCTCTCATTCTTTGAGAACGGATTCCGCAATTTCACCAATTCGGCTCGCCCCCTGCTAAAACCCGAGGATTTCAGGGGTCTGAAGTTTCGGACCATGGAAAATCCCGTTCACCTTGCGTCGGTTAGCGAGCTCGGTGCCCAGGCAGTGCCAATGAGTTGGGGGGAAGTCTACACCTCACTTCAGACGAAGGTTATTGACGGCCAGGAAAACCCGGTGGCCATTATTCACAGCTATAAACTAAACGAGGTGCAGAAATATTTGAGCCTCAGTGGACACTTCTACTCGCCCGCACCACTGACCATGAGTCTGCAGCGATTTAGAAGCCTCAAGCCCGAATGGCAGAAGCTTTTCACCAAAACGGCGGTGGATGTGGCAATCCATGAACGGAAGATCATTCGCGATAACGAGCAGAAGCAAATCCAGGATTTAAAGGCCTGGGGAATGGACGTCAGGACCGTAGATAAGGCGATTTTCCTCACGGCAATGAAACCGGTATACGCTAAGTTCATCAAACAGTACCCGGATTGGGAAGCAATTATCCAAAAAATCAGGGATACGAAGTGAGAAGTGAGATGGACGGAAGAGGCAATGGCCTCTCCCGAACCTGCCACTTGTAAGGCGCCATGGAACGAGCCAGCGATTTGATCAACCGACTCACCGAGATGGCGATCTTTGCCATCATCTCGGCGATGGCAGTCGACGTCTTCATCGAGGTGATACTTCGGTATGTCCTGCTGCTTCCGCTCTTTTGGACAGAGGAGTTTGCCAGGTATTGCCTCGTATGGTCGTCTCTGCTCGGCGCTGGCATAGCCCTGAAGAAGG
>JBGVTJ010000329.1:0-3310 GCA_041862515.1 Thermodesulfobacteriota bacterium
GAGACCTCCACTTTTAACGGATATGTGGGACCGGAGAACCCGCAGCTCCTGATTATTACCTGCGGTTCCTGTACATCCTATTGTACTGAAGCCGTAAGTTAGCTGAAAGCCGACCAGAAAGTGGGGATCTTGAAACTGGGTACCAGCTGGCCCCTGCCGGAGAAGCTTGTGGCGAAATATTTGGGGACTACAAAGAGAGTCCTGTTCGTTGAGGAGACGGATCCCTTTGTGGAACAGAGCGTCATGGAATTGGCGGCTCGTTTGCTTCCGGCTACATGCGACCTTGCCTTTTATGGTGCAAAGTCGGGATACGTAGATCCCTATAACGAACAGAGTACAGACCTGGTCATTAAGACATTGACGGGCATCCTGGGCACCACGTACCGGAGACGGGACCCAGATTACGACAGGGAGGCTAAGGAGACACTCAAGCTTGTACCTGATCGCCCTATTAACCTGTGTGCTGGTTGCCCCCACCGTGCCACCTACTGGGCAGTAAAGAAGGCGCTCCAGCTGGATGGGCGCAAGGGTTTTGTGTGCGGCGACATCGGCTGTTACACCCTAGGCTTCACCAGTCCTGGCTTTTTCCAGGCAAGGACACTGCACGCCATGGGATCCGGGACGGGTTTGGCGAGCGGATTGGGAAATTTGAAACGCTTCGGCTTTGATCAACCTGTGCTCGCCGTGACTGGTGATTCAACTTTTTTCCATGCCACGTTGCCGGCCCTAGTCAACGGTGTTTATAACAATGCCGATTTTACCCTTTTAATCCTCGATAATAGTGCCACCGCTATGACGGGTTTTCAACCTCATCCTGGCACCGGAGAGCTTGCAACTGGTGATCCGGCAACAGTGGTAGACATGGAGGCCATCTGCAGGGCAATAGGCGTACACGTTGAGGTTTGTGACCCCTTCGACCTGGAGAATACCACGAAGACTTTGCTGCGCATGATGGCAAAAGACACAGGTGCCAGGGTGATAATACTGCGACACATGTGCCAATTGCTGAAGAACAGAAAAAAGATACCAAGAAAATACAAGGTGCACGTCGACCCGGAAAAATGTCTGGGGGATGGCTGCGGCTGTGACAGCCTTTGTACCCGGCTATTCGGGTGTCCCGGACTGCTGTGGGATAAGGAATCCGGGAGGGCTGTAGTAGACGAGGCCCTCTGTGTGGGATGTGGCGTGTGCGCCGATATATGTCCGGCAAATGCGATAATCGGGGAGGAAGCAATCCAGTGACCAAAAAAAGGCTAAAAAAGGAACCGTTCAACCTTATCATAGCCGGGGTCGGCGGGCAGGGTAACGTATTACTGTCCGCATTTGTTGGCACAGCTCTGCAAAATGAGGGCTTCATGGTGAGCGTCGCTGACACCTTCGGTGTTAGCCAACGCGGCGGGTCGGTTGCGAGCCATATAAGAATCTCAAAAAAGACCCTGTATAGCTCAGTAACCCCTGAGGGAAAAGCTGATGTGATCCTTGGAATGGAACTCGTGGAAACACTACGAGCTTTGGGGGAGTTTGGCAACCCTCATGTCGTTGTCATCGTAAACCCCAGACCGATCTATCCGCCCGGCGGTATGCCTTATCCTGACCTGGATGAGGTTAAGAAGTCGATCATAAAATTATCATCCCATACGGTGTTTGTCAGCGCTACCGAAGAGGCGTTGAAAATGGGGAATCCCATCTACACGAATGTAATCTTGCTGGGCTCGCTGGTGGGGGCGGATATCTTGCCAATCACTAAGGAAACAATGATGCCCATTCTGGAGGAACGCTTCCCGGGGAAGCTGTTCGACGCTAATATCAAAGCCTTCAATAAGGGAATGGAGCTCATTGCCAAGGCCCAGGGCTGATATGAGATTTCTCAGTCAACGAGGGAGGTCCTTTGAGCCCGTCGCCCTCATCCTTCCTTGGGGCCCAACACTATGGTTATTCTTCCGTCAGGAAGGAGCTCAGGCGCGGCCTTGAAAGACGTGCCAATCCTTATCTTTTTCGTATCCATATTTGGGATGAACCCCATTATCCTTATCCCCTCTTCCACTTCTATTATTCCCACAAGGGGAGGCTCCATAATGGTGCGAGAAAATGGCATCGAGGAGGGGACCGAAGCATAATGCGCAGGGGGAACAAATATCTGGGTAAATGTCAGAAGCTTTCCCTCCGAGGGTATTTCGGCCCACTCCATATCTGATTCCAGACAACGGGCACAATCGGCCCTGGGGGGATAGTATTTCGCCCCGCAGCTCTTGCATCGTTTTGCCATGATCCGCCCGCTCTCCAGATAATCCACAAAGTCCTCTATTTTGGTATGCTTTATAGACAGCGAAAACCTTTCAAAGCCCATTTCACTCCCTCCTGAAGATGTGAACAGCGGCTATCTGGCCGCTCCCTCCCACATTGTGGGTAAGCCCTATCCCCGCGTTATTCACCTGCCTTGGGCCTGCCTCTCCCCTCAGTTGTTTCGTTATCTCCACGGCCATGCTCACCCCGGTCGCTCCCACGGGGTGTCCCTTTGACTTAAGGCCGCCGTCCACATTTACGGGGATTTTGCCCTCGACATATGTCTGCTTCTCCTCGATAAGTCTTCCTCCCTCTCCTTTTTTACAAAAGCCTAGGTCTTCATAAGCCACGATCTCTGCGATGGTAAAGCAGTCATGCACACACGCAACATCCACATCATCTGGCCCGATACCCGACATCCTGTATGCCTGATCGGCTGCATAAACTGCCCCTGCAAGGGAGGTAAGGTCTCTTCTTTCGCAAATAGAAAGGGAATCGGTGCCCAGACCAAGCCCCGCCACCCACACGGGCTCTTTGAGGAATTCCCTGGCCTTTCCCTCAGAGGCGAGTATGACCGCAGCGGCGCCATCGCTTATGAGGGAGCAATCGTAGAGTTTCAGGGGATGGGCAATCATCATTGATGAAAGTGCTGCTTCGAGGCTTACCTCCTTCTGCATGTGAGCAACGGGGTTCATTGCGCCGTAATGATGGTTCTTCACCGCCACCATTGCGAGTTGCTCTTCAGTCGTGCCGTATCTCGCCATATGCGCTTGAGCGATGAGGGCGTAATATCCCGGGAAGCTCACGCCGAACGGGTATTCCCAGAGGGAATCCCCTCCTTTGCTCATTATCTCGGTGGCCGTGGGGGTGTCCACCTCGGTCATCTTCTCGGCGCCCAGCGCGAGGACCACATCTGCAAGCCCGGCACCAATGGTCATGAACGCAGTCCGTATGGCCATGCTTCCACTGGCACAAGCGCCCTCCACCCTGAAGTTGGGTTTCGGGTGAAATCCAAGGTAATCATGCA
>JBGVTJ010000330.1:0-12988 GCA_041862515.1 Thermodesulfobacteriota bacterium
GGCCCTCAACCATCATCTTTTGCGGGCAACGAGCGGGTCCGGCATCGTGAACTTACACCATACAATCACCCGATACGCCGTGGAGCGAGCACGCCAATTCTTCAGCAAGGAAGAATACAATCACATGGTGGAAGCGTGGATCGCCTTCATGGAAGATAAGAAGGCGGAACGGATAGCGCTGGATAGTCCCGGTTTAGACCCGGCGGCTGATTACTCCTGGTTTTATGAAACGTTTTCCAGACTGGACGCGAAATCCACTGTGGCAATTGCGGCGGGAATGATTGGCTCACAAGAGGGGCGAAGGCGGCTGGGGCGATTTCTCATCAAGGGCTTGTGCGATCAGTACCAGGGTAATTACAATCCACATTACCTCACAGGTCTGGGGTCAGCTCTCTGGGTAATGGACCGATACTGGAATCAGGAGTCCATTGTTCTCAAAGCCCTTTTTCAATATTTAAGCTTTTTCTTCGACGGCATAAAGTAAAACAACCAAAAGCATTATTCAGAATTTAGGGGGGGGTGAGATGAACGAAACGATCTTATATCACAGGAGAGTATAAAAAAGGGATAGTCACGGTTTATCCTTTTGGGGGATAGGAGACAACCATGACTATCCAAGAGGGACTTATCAGAAACAAGCTGAGTTTGTAAGGGTTGGCAGCATAATCCGTTAGTTTGCTATATCTTTTTTCTTCTCCTCGTATTCCTCTTTGTTGATCTCACCTGAGGCGTATCTTTTATCAAGGATCTCTCTGGCTGAGTCAGAAGAGGCGCTTCGATGCGGGTCGGTTGTATCTTGGGTGTCGTGGCCCCGCATCATACCACACATCCTTCCTCGCATCATGAAGAAACAAACGATCATCATGACGATCGGAAATATCCACCACCAATCCCCGAATGCGAAACTTTCGTATCCACCCATTTGCATTATCTCCTCTCATTTGATTGAAATCGCCGCAATGAAGTAACTGTGCTGAAACTATTCCCTTGATTCCCTGTTCTATTCCTTCTTTGATTTACCGCTCTTCTCATCTTTCATTTTTTCCATCATGGAGCAGCAGTCAAAGAGCTTACTCATGTCTCCACAACACTCGCTCATCTTTTCGAACATCTCCTCACAATCTTCAAAAGGAAAACCAGAGCTTCTTTCTGTAGATTTATCGTCTTTTTTGGTTTTTTCTCTACTATCCATGATAATCCTCCATGATATTTATTGGTTCTCTCGTTTCAGGAACAGTTACTCTATTTTCCTGTTGGCTCACATACCAGAACATTTCTCTCATCTGCCTCAAAGGTGCATTCTTCCTCAAGGATAGCCTTCAGCTTTTTCCTCGCCCGGTGTAATCTCACTTTGGTATTCTCTATCGTTGTTCCGAGAATTTCGGCAATCTCTTGATGGCTGAAATCCATCATGTCATAGAGGATAAGGACCGTCCGGAGGGATTCAGGGAGGAGGCTCATATGGTTCTGGACGCATTGTCCCATCTGGCGCTGTTCCAATTCTTTCTGAATAGAGGCTTCTTGGAGACTTTCCGGCTTCCCCTGGCCTATGCTTCCTCCGTTTGGTGATTTCCTCGATTGGCGGAAATGGTCCTGACAGAGATTGTACGCGATACGAAATATCCAGGAAGATATCCTTGAGGGATCTTCTACGCTGTCCAGGCTTTCCTGAATTCTGACGAATGTCTCCTGGATAAGGTCATCCGCTGCCCATTCATCCTTAACGATGGCCAGGATAAACTTCCTGACCCTGGCATAGTACTCGTTGTAGATCTCCCAATAATTCATTTTTCCTTCCTCTCCAAATCACCCGCAGCATGAACTGTTGGGTTGGGTGCTGCAGGGCCGGTCATACTGCCGTTCTCGGCCCATAATCTTACTGATCCCGTTTCTCATGGCTATATGTGCTCCCTTCTCGACTTGGCTTGCAAGATCCACCGCTTCTTCAATTTCTTCTGTGGTCAAGCCAAGGGAATCGGTCATCCCGAAATAATGCTCAAAGCAAGGAACACACTTTGCGGCCGTGGCTGCTCCCAAGCAAATCAAAACCTTTGTTCTCTCGTCCATGATTCACGCCCCCCTTCTGCGAAAGTTTGTCTATAAGACGGAGAAGGCGCCCAAAAGGTTACACTATTCCGGTCCCTGGCAGCCTTTTTATGAGATTTCTCATTGCCCGTGACTTCATTCTTAAAGAACGGGCTTCGCATCCACTACGGTTGCTCTTCGACCAATTTCTGGCTAGAGGTCAACAGGCTTTTCAACTCATATAAACAGATTTCACCAAAACCAATGTATATCATATCTGTAATGCAAATCATCGTTAATTCTAACCACTCAATCCAAAACTGACCGTCTATGTGAATACTGGAATGTGAGCTTCTCATTACTTTCTGACAACCGAAAAAAAGGCACCCTTGCTATCCCCTTTCCAATAACGTGTGTGGCGCCCCTAGGACATCAGTGTGTGTTTTCCGTGGTGTGTAAATAAAGGGTGAAAATGTCACGGAGATCCCTAAACTTCTGTCCCCATCCTGAGAGACGAGGCGTCAGACAATCATGCTGTGGATCTCTTCGGCATCTTAAAATTCGGGAGATACCAACGGCAGAATTATGTGGAAGACAGAGATTTAATACAGGCTCCGGCAATTTCTTTTACTATTTTTGCCGCGGTCATAGCGGTGATTCCGAGAGGGTCTCTTCCGGGGTTTAACTCAACAATATCCGCCCCCACTACTTTTGCATTGAGGGAATGGATGATATTGATCACCTGTCGGGTAGACAAACCTCCAGGCTCATGGTGGGAAACTCCCGGCGCAAAAGCAGGGTCTAGAACGTCCATGTCAAAGGAGATGTACAAAGGAAAATCGAATGTAAGCATGAGGGTATCGTCTAGTTGTCTCATTTCTATAACTTCAACTCCAAATTTTTCGGCCTGGCTTCGCTGATGATCGTTCATTGTTCTGATGCCTACCTGAACAAGTCGAGTGATCAATTTTTCCTCCATAATCCTGGCAAAGGGGCAGGCGTGAGAATATCGATCTCCATCTAGTTCGGCATACAGATCGGGGTGCGCATCGAATAGAAGGATATTTAAATCGTTGAATCTTTTCCCAAAGGCTCTGATAACAGGATAGGTAATCGAATGATCCCCTCCAAGAACGATGGGGTGGAAATCTTTTTTCAGAATCAGTGAAACCGCTTCCTCGATAAGGGAAAAGGGATCGCCACCTGATGTGCAATCCACATCTCCAAAATCGGAAAAGATACTTTTTTCCCCGAGGTTGAGTCCCATTTCCGTCCAGAGGTTCCATGAAGGAGAATTCATGGCTGCTCGTATTTTTTGTGGAGCTTCTGATGGGCCCTTCAGAAAAGATGATTTCTCATCATAAGGAAGTCCGATGATAGCGACCTTGTCACCCATTGTTTTTTCGCGGAGATTCGTGATATCACCCATCTATCACTTCCCTTTGAAGGTTGTCAAGACACGGGCCGATCTATCACCTCCCGGTTTGTCATCTCAATCAACTCTGTGGACGCTGGAAAGGGGAAAGGGGCAGGCGTATTAAGCTTGGAAGGATTTATCGATCTGAAAAAATCGCCCTTCGCTGCTCAAAATATTTTTTCGACCATTCCAGTGTTCACTTCACCAAGAATCCTTAGCGAAAAAATCATAATAGGCGCTCAGAGCTCCTTTTCGATTTGTTCAGTGATCTCTGTGTCCAATGTTGAAACTTCTTCGGATCAATATGGAACGGCCAAGGTTCTGCGTTTCTCAATGAGATGAGAGGAAATTAGCAGCTACATAATTCTCCCTCCTTGAGGGTTGTGTACCCCTCCTTTACCAGATAGATCACTATGACCAGTCCAACGATGGGGTCTGCTTGCCAGAACCCATACAAATAATTTAGCCCCAATCCAACCAACAGGGCCCCTGACAAAAAGACACATGCAAGGGTTTCCTTGGAGTCTGCTACTAAACTTTTGCTCCCCATTGATTTTCCGGTTTGATATTTCACGTAAAACAGAATTGGCATCACTATGATAGAGACGACGGCAATGATTATCCCTAAAAGACTTGGATCCGGGATCTCATGTCCGTACAATTTCTCGATGGATTCATAGAAAACGTAAGCACCAAGGATAAAGAACGTATAGGCAACGAATCTTACCGCTCTTTTCTCAACCTTTTCCTCTTCCTCCTCTGATATTTTCCCGTGTTTTCTCAGTCTCCAAATCATCACACCTCCCGAAAGCGATTCGACAAAACTATCGAGACCGAATCCAACTAAAGCGATGCTCCCGGCTAACAACCCAGCCAAGATTGATACTACCCCCTCTGAAATATTATATCCTACGGTGAAGTAGGATAAGGAAAGAGCTTTCTTGTGAAGCCTTGAATCCACCAGACGACTACCTATTCTTAGGAGCTGCCGGTACTTTAACGCTCATGATCCGGGTTTCCAATCGTATTCCATATAACGAGCGGTCTCCAGAGCCTCTTCTTCCCCCAAGAGCTGAGAGATAACGTACAGTGACATATCAATCCCCGCAGATATTCCGGCGGACACAATGATCCTCCCGTTATCTACAATGCGCTTGCCCTCCTGAATCGTTGTATTGGGAGCTACCTCTTTCAGAAACTCTATCGCGCTATGGTGAGTCGTTGCTGCCATGCCCTCAAGCAAACCAGCTTTGGCCAACAGGAGAGCCCCTGTGCAAACAGACAGCACCAGCTCTGCTTCCTGCGAGCGGCCTTTGATCCAATCGATCAAGGTTGCGTTGTGCATCTCCCTGCGGGTGCCATACCCCCCTGGAACCACCAGAATATGGGGGTGAGGGCAATCCATTATGGTATATCGGGGATTAACACTGAGGTGATTTCGGGCCATTATTGGTTTCGACTCTTCTGCAACGGTATAAACGGTAAAGGGGTTCAAATTATCACCTCTTCCTGCAACCGAAAAGACCTCGAAGGGCCCGCAAAAATCGAGGACCTCCACCTCGTCAAATATGAGAATAGCGACGTTTCTCGAGCGATTCATCCTGATTCTCCTCTTTTCTCACCAAAGCTAGACCGGCCCGGCTTCTGGTATTCTCGACAATACCTGCCGCCGTGATGGGAACGGGCTCCTTTTTCTATTGTTCAGGGCCATTGATCAGAAGAATCACGAGCCCCGTAAGCATCTTCTTTGCATTCCGGGGAGAGCTGGTGATGAATCCAGCGGGATGTGGAGGTGGGACCTCTTACAAGCGGAAAAGAAAGGTTTGAAAGCGATTTATACCAAGTATTGGCTCCACCGGACGACCGTTTCCCTCACTGATTCGGCGGCCCCCTCTTTTAGAATTCGATTGTGCCCGGGCAAGAGTACCTCAGCGTCGAGTTGGGCTAACCTTTCCAAAGAGCGCCTCAATTCATATCCGTCAGCACTGTACAAGTCGAACCTTCCGATATTGTAATCCGCGTATACGGTATCCCCCGGGATCAGCACCTTGTTATCGGCATTGTATAAGCCAATCCCTCCGGCGGAGTGACCGGGAATATGGAGTACCTCCCACCTCAAACTGCCTATCTCGAGGACCTCCCCTTCACTGAGCTTTCGCTGGATGGAAAATTGATAGAAGCCATCTTCCAGGCCATACTGAGACCGAATTAAACCGGCAAACATCTCATTTCCATGGATGATCCTCTCATCGCCCTTTTCCAGATAATCCCCCTCGATTTGGTGGACCCATATCTCCGCATCGGGAAGTCCCTCCATGATTTCCTTGATGCAGCCGATGTGATCGAAATGGGTATGGGTGAAAATGATCCTTTTGATATCCTTTAACTGGATTCCCGCCTGCGCAATCTGGTTCAATTTCCACTCACCCTTCCCAATTAAACCCGCATCTACCATTGATAGGTCGTGAGAATGGGAATCTCCCAGGATATATACGTGGGAATCGGGTATCATCTCATCCTGACCTGGAATGAAATAGATCCCCTCGATGACTTTCTCCACTTCTCCTCCTAAAACACCAGGGCATCTATTGCTTTTTTGGCGGTTTGGGCATCTTGGAAAGGACCTGATCCCAAAGGGATTTGATATCATCCTTCTCCTTACGCCCTCCTTTACCATGCCGATAGGGGTGTTCGTTGAGGCATGTCCTGCACCGGACCTTCTTGATTTCACCTTCGACCACTGCCGCAACATCATGACTCAAGAGCAAGCGACAGCGGGGGCAATAATCGTCTATCAAATCACCGACGCCAACTGAGTTTGCCTTCATCTTTCGCTCCAATTATTGGGGTATGGAAAGACCAGGTATGGGGTGTCTCCTCAAGCCATCAGAATCTCTGAACCTCCTCGGATTCCTTGCCGAAACCAACCACAATATAGGTATTGCTCTTGGGGTCGGTTTTGAGCCGGACTAGGCCCCTCTTCTCGGCGTCCTCGAGGAGGTCGCTGAAGGTTCGGTAACCATGATAATGTTCGCTGAAGGAGGGTTTCTTCCGTTTCATTGTCTGTTTGATCATAGAGGACCAGAGAATCTCCTTATTCTCTCGAACCAGGGCGACTACCGAATCGATCAAAAGCTGAAATGCGTCCTTTTTCCTCTTGGGAAGATCCTTTCCGATCATGGGCGGGATTCCAACAGGTCGCTCAAGGTCTTCATAGTAAGTAAACTCATCGCAGTTGTCGATGAGCAGGGGAGAACTCGAATCCTTCATTCCCAGGCCGATCACGTGCTTTCCGTTCTCCTTGAGCTTAGAGACCAATGGGGAGAAATCGCTATCGCCCGAGACGATGACGAAGGTGTCAATGTGCTCCTTGGCGTAGCAAAGGTCAATTGCATCTACGGCTAGCCGAATATCTGCCGAATTTTTTCCGGCCATACCCCTTTTGGGGATCTCCGTGAGCTCAACGCCCGCTTCGTGAAGCGTTTTCTTGTACGCCTCGTAACTGGTCCAGTCCGCGTACGCCTTTTTGACGATGATCTTACCCTTTTCGACCAAGCGTGCCAGAATTTTATGAATATCGATCTTCTTAGTTCGTCTCCCCTTCAATCCCAGGGCGAGGTTTTCAAAGTCGATGAACACCGCAAGGGCACGTTCTGCTTCCGGCATATTACCTCCTTTCAGAAAATGCTGACCTATCATCCCCCATTCCGTATCCTCTCCTTCCGCCCTATTTGAGCGCCAGTTCCCATTTTTTGAGGAGGGGAAGAAACAAGAGGTGACAAAGTTCTTTGGTTTGCTCCTTTGTGAGGGATCAATTTACCATGAATGACGAGGTAATCCTTACTTATTTTCCTCCAATTTCATGAAAGATGTCAAGACCTGGGGGTGACCCTTTCGGCGGTGCTGCGGCTGGAAGGATGGAATTATGCTCAAGAACAGCGGAATCGTCCAAAAGGTCAGGAAAACCCACATGTATCTGGAGTTTCCTGGCTTTTTAGACGGGGTTTTTCTAACCTATTGATTATAAAGGAGATTTTATTTTTGATAAGCTTTTCATCTCCGGCCAAAGGCCGGAGCATTCAAGCGCATTTTTCGTAAACTCCGTTGTCTCTTCGGTTGCTCGTGGTCTGTTGCCCAAATTCCCTTTCGCTCACTGAAAAGAATTTTGGACCGTTCTAGAGTTCGCTTCACTAAGAGTGGTTAGCCAAAATTCTTTAATGTTCGCTCCAGGGAATCAGGGCTACGACCTGTTTCGACGTGACCCTTCTCCAGCACATTTCGCTCATGGACAGCGGTATTCCCTGGAAACTCCGGAAACTCCAGATATGTATCAATTGACAGCAGCGAAAAATGTGCTATTCATCCTTGGGTGGATAACCACTCTACTCGTGAGTAGATCGAAGGACTGATTTCCGTGATCAGCATTCAACATCTGGATAAGTATTTCGGTAAAAAAGACCTCTTTATCGACGGTGAGCTGTTCATCGGTCCCGGTGATCGGATTGGACTGGTGGGTGAAAACGGAACTGGCAAAACGACTCTCCTCAGGATGTTATTGGGCTTGGAAGCGGCGAGTTCCGGCAAAATAGTAAAGCCTAAGGATTTGAGAATCGGGTACTTGCCGCAGGAGGTTATCGAATTATCCGGCACATCGGTCTTGGACCACGTCACGGATGTTGCCCAAGAGCTCAAGAGGATTGAAAACGAAATAAACAGAATCTCAGGGGAACTCGGTAGGGCTGAAGGTGGAGACACATTGCTGGGACTGGCCAAACGTCAGGGAAACCTGTTGGAGCGGTTCAACAATCTGGGGGGCTACCAACTAGAGTCCCGGGCCAAAAAGATCCTCTCCGGCCTGGGGTTCCGCGAAGAGGAGTTCAACCTTCCTCTTGAATCCCTGAGCGGCGGATGGATTATGCGGGCCTCTTTGGCCCGTATCCTACTCTCAGCTCCCGATCTCATCCTATTGGACGAACCCACAAACCACCTGGACCTGGAATCCCTTCTCTGGTTAGAGGACTACCTCAAGGGGGTTACCTCGGCCCTTTTGATCATCTCCCACGACCGGGCCTTCTTGAACCGAGTGGTGGAGCGAATCGTTGAAATCGATGCCTGTAAGCTTATCTCCTATGCCGGAAACTATGACTTCTACCGGGCAGAAAGGGTCAAAAGGGAGGCAATCCGATGGGCTGCCTACAGAAAACAGCAGGAAAGGATCGCACAAATACAGCGCTTTATCGAGAGAAACCGTGTTCGAAAGGACCGAGCCAAACAGGTCCAAAGCCGGATCAAGCTGTTGGAGCGGATGGATCGTATACACCCGCCTCGGCACTCTAAATCGATCCACTTCGAATTTCCGCCTCCCCCGAGGCCAACCAAAACGTTGATCGAGCTTCGAGGTGTCTCCAAATCTTACGACTCCCGAGTTGTATATCGCGATATCAATCTCTCTATTCTGCGGGGAGATCGGATAGCCTTTCTGGGCCCCAACGGCGCTGGAAAGACAACCCTTATGCGCATTTTGTCGGGGGATCTGGATTTCGAACAGGGCGAACGTCTGGTGAACGCCAGCGTTCACATCGCCTCCTTTTCCCAGCGACAAATGGAGCACCTTTCGCCCCAGAATACGGTTTTGGAGGAGTTGCGGTCTGTGGCGGGTGATCAATCGCTTGGGAAGCTTCGAGCCGTATTGGGGGCCTTCCTCTTTCAGGAGGAGGACACCATCAAAAGGGTGTCTTTATTAAGCGGTGGAGAGAAAAGCCGACTGCTGCTCTGCAAGATGCTCATGGCCCGAGCGAACCTCTTATTGTTGGATGAACCTACCAACCATCTGGACATTCCCTCCAGTGAGGCACTGGAGGAAGCCCTTCAGCAGTATGGCGGCACTCTCTGTCTCATCACCCACGACCGTCTCTTAATCAACGCCATTGCTAACAAGATCCTGGTTGTCCGAGATAAAGGCCTGGATCTCTATCCGGGAAACTTCGATGATTACCAGCGCATTTGGGCTCACGATCAAGGAAGCTCATCCCCACGGGAAGGCCCAAAGGAAGCGGCCACTGCCGAGAGAACCGCTCAGAGAAAAACGCAAGAGCAAAGGCGGGCCGAGGCAGAATGGCGAAACCGTTTCCACCGGGAATCGTCGCCATTAAGGAAACGACTCGCCCTATTGGAAGAGGAGATCGAAAAATCAGCTACCCTCTTGGATCAATTTGACCATCAATTGGTCCAACCCGAAACCTATCGTGACCCGACCCGATTACAGGGAATCCACAAATCTCGGCGTGAACTGATGGAGAAAATCGATGGATTGACGCGGGAGTGGGAATCAGTAGCGGAGAAGCTGCATGATCTGGAATGGCAATTTGAAGCCTCCAAACCTGACTTGCCCGTGAAATGAAGACATCCCGGGGTAACGCCAACACGTCCGGGATCTGTGTCCAAAGCACATCGAGATGAACTCAGGAGGGTTTCGTTTACGTATCCGTACTGGAGAATCCAAGAGTTTTTCGAGGCCCATATTTACTCCTCCGATTCCTCGGCATCCGTTCCGCTGGCCGCATCCTCGATTACCTGTTCGACCTCCTCGTCGCTCACGTCTTCCCCCATCTCCTTACCCATCCGCTTCATCCACTTGGCCAGGCTCTTGGGATCCTTTTCATCCAGTCCTCCCATCATTGAGGGATCCATCAACGACTCAAGCCTGCTCTCCTCCGAACGCACCACTCGAACCCTCGAGATGAGTTTCCGCACGTTACGGCCCTGACAGTATTTACATTCAGGGGGGTGAACCTCCTGAACGCGTAAATATAAGACCTCGAACTTCTTCCCACAATCCAGACATCGGTATTCATAAATGGGCATCCTTACCTCACCTCCCGAGTCTCTATACTTTTACCCGTACCGATCGCCGGCCCTTCGGATCCACGAACGACGGCAAAGGTATTTCATCTCTCGGCCGCATTTGGAATCAGGGGAAACGGTTTTGCCTGTACCATTCGACAAACCGCCCTATTCCCTCCTCCATGGAAACCCGTGGAGTATAACCCAACTTCTTCCGGGCTTTTTCGATATTCGCATAGGTGATAGGCATATCGCCACGTTGCTCTGGCCACCCCTCAATGATGGCCTTTTTCCCGAGGGTTTCCTCCAGCATCCGAATCAGATCGATCAGCCTGATGGTGCAGGACTCTCCTAGATTATAGATCTCGTATCCCTTATTTCGCGAGATCGCCTCCAGGGTTCCATCGATGATATCGTCGATGTACGTATAATCCCTCATGGATTGACCATCTCCATACATGGGAACCATCTCACTTCCATCGATGAGGCGGGTGAACCTATGAATGGCCATCTCGGGTCTCTGTCGAGGCCCATAGACGGTGAAATACCTCAGGCACGTAATATTGATTTTAAAGAGATGGTGGTAGGAATAACAGAAAAGCTCTCCAGCTCTTTTCGTAGTCCCATACGGGGAGATGGGAGTTTCAACTCTGTCCTCCTCGGAAAAGGGTACCTTGCTGTTTCCCCCGTAAACCGAAGATGAGGAGGCAAAGACGAAGCTCTTAATGCCGAATTCTCGACAGGATTCGAGGAGGTTTATGGTCCCCTGGACGTTTACTTCTTCGTATAATTTCGGGTAATCAATGGAGGGACGGACGCCGGCCCTGGCAGCCAAATGGACGACGACATCGAAAGCCTGCCCTCGGAATATCCGAGCGATGAGCTGGGTGTCGCGAATATCTCCTTCGATCAACTCGAACTGTTCCTCTCCAATCACTTCCTGGATGTTCCTCCTCTTGATTTCAGGGTTGTAAAAATCGTCGAAGTTGTCGAGACAGACTACCCGATGGCCTTCCCGAAGCAAGCGGCCGCACAGATGCGATCCGATGAATCCGGCGCCCCCTGTGACGAGGATCATCATCTCGTCTCCCCTTTTCAACTATGACAACTCCCGAAAAATGGGTTATCTTGCAATGAAATGTATTCCAATAGGGTAACAAAAGCAAGGGGGAATTGGAGACGTCCAATGGCCTTTATTCTGGAGTCTCCTGACCTTCATAGGGAGCATTTTTGTGGCTTTTTGTGGCTTATTGATTCCATAATAAATGAGATTCTCCATGAACAGACACCATTATCATCATCTTTTCCATAGGATGGAAATGGATTATATTTACTCAGGACCTACTGCACTGAAAAGGAAGGAGATAAACCGTGGGCAGGGGTGGCCGCTTCGGGAAGTATGGAGAGCACAAAAGGTTTGAGCGATTGCGAAGGGGAAAGGCGAGGGATTTCATCTCCGGTAGAAGCCCCCTTCCCAAGGCCTCTCGCCCCTACAGTTGGGGGCGTGGTCCAAAGAAATCCGTCCGGGGTTTGAGGTTAACCTTGAGAAGGGCGAATCCGGGTGATCTACCCTTTATTGTCGAACTCTCAGAGCAGGTCTTTTCCACCTATGGTCAATATGATGAGATAATCACCCGTTGGGCCTCCTTTCCCCATATTATTACGGTGGTAGTCGAAGCAAAGGGCCAAAGGAGGGGGTTCGCTATGATCAATCCCATTCTCGGGGCTCAGAATGAGGCCAAGGGAGAATTGTTAGCTATCGCCGTCACTCCCGAATATCAACGGGCGGGAATCGGAAAAAGGCTCCTCAGGCATATAGAGGGTTTGGCTCGAAACCTCGGAATCGAAGAGATGGTCATCCATACTGCCGAGATCAACGAGGCGGCACACCAATTTTTTGCGAAGAATGGATTTATCCAGAGGGGATCGGTCAACAGCTACTACCCCAAGGGTCAAAAGGCCTTGGAGATGTCGAAAACGCTCTGAATGAGCCCTGAGGACCCAAACAAAGCGAGGAACAAGCTCTCCGGTGACAGCCAAAGCGCCGTCTATGTAACCGACAGATTTCTAACGCAACTGTCACGTCCTGTTGAGCACCCTAGAGGTATGAAAATGCTTCTGTTAAGCTGTTTTAAGGCTATTTTCTATGTAAATAAACAGAATTAGCAAGGCGAGCCGATAGTAGATTTCCTCTTGAAATATTTCCTTCCCCTTCCCCTTCATCTCCCTATTGAGCCCCTTAAAATTGACCATCAGTTCGTCTTTATCGACCTTGTCCAGTTTTTGGACAACGTTCTCTCAATCTTTGTGGAATTTTTATGGCCGAGCATTCAGGCCGAGTCGAAAGTCATACAATATCGCTTGTGGAGAAGCTAACTAATTGATATTATTTAGATTCTAGTTTTGCCTAATTTCTAGGCAATTCGCTAAACTTTTCAAATTTTTGAGTACTTGGATTGATATGCCAATAAGTTATCAACAGATTTTTCCACAATTTTGTGGAAATTCTAGGCCATGGGGGGAATAGACGGAAAGCAGTAAAGGGCTCCGGTGTGGGACTACTGCTTTGAAATACGCAGTTCAGCCCATGCTGGATCCATACCCTATTTCAATCGCAAATCTTTTTTCCCTCTGCTAATATAGATCCTTGAAGCGGCCCACCATTTGACTTTCCCCCAGAACGGTAGTGATAGAATAAGAGAA
>JBGVTJ010000331.1:0-3029 GCA_041862515.1 Thermodesulfobacteriota bacterium
ATGCTTTCCGATTGTTACATCCCCCAGGATAACGGCCGTTGGGGCTATAAAAATCGTCGGGTCGAAGTCAAGGTTCTCGTCTATCATGTGGCCACACCCCCACGTTTTCCGTTCGGATTAACGTAACGAACGCCATTGGTTAAGTCAAGGATTTTCCGTCTTGAGAGGCCCCCCCTGGATACGAAACCTGAGGAAATTCAATCTCAAAGATGAGAAGTTTCCCCGATAGTGCCCATCTCTCCTTGATTGAGAATAGGGAAATGGTGACCTTGGATATGAGTACTGGGTCTTACTCAAGCCACCATCATTTCCTCTCTTTTCTCTTTTTTTTATATGTGCTCGTTACTATGCTAGCATGGGAGGAAGAGGACGTGTCTGATATGCCAGAAAGCTCCCCTCTATTTGGAAAGGACGTCATCAAAAGAATCAAATTATGTGAAAGGGAATGGGAAGAGGAATACCTTCAACCTCAAGGTGAGGCAACTGAGGAAACCTATCTCACCTCATCCAAAAAACCAATTAAATGTCTGTACAGCCCTGCCGATACAGAACAATTTGATTACCTGAGAGACCTTGGATTTCCCGGGACGGAACCTTTTATACGGGGCATTCATCCAACCATTTACAGGGGAAGACCATTCGTATTTCACTCGTTGTGATCTGCTCCCTGATAGAGGGCCTTTCGACATTGGACCAGTATAGAAAGTATTTCGAAAGGCTCCTCGATCAACGGAAACGTCGGCACCCCTTTGGGTTCTAGAAAGGCCTTAGCCGTTTCCATGCACTCTTTATCTCCGCTGAAAGTCACGTAGACTGGCTTCTCGCGATATTTGCGTGCCAGATCGACAATGAAGTCCAGGGGGGGAATCCCGGTTTCCCTGGTGATCATCAGAATGGGCACAACGGCGTCGATATTCGAATCCTTCAGGACCGCTTCCATCCCCTCGCGGTATGCATACTCGACCCCGTGAAGATAAGCGGAAGGCCAAATGTCGACGGGGTTGCGCATACGGATGTAGGAGGGGCTGATTTCCTGTAAACGTTGTCGTGTTGATTCCTCGAGATCGGGAACGTCTAGATCCCAGTGCTGGTGGCATAGGTCGGTCAGTACGACGAGCATGGCACCAGAAGGCGCCATGAAGCTTACCCGCTTTCCCTTGGGGAGCGGCATTAAGGATAATGCCTTAGCGGCTAGGAAGAGATGGGAATATTTATGAACTCGTGTAACCCCGGCTTGCTTCAGGGCACCGTCAATAATATGATCAGTTGAGGCTAGAGCCGCGGTATGTGCGACGGCCGCCCGAGCTCCTTGCGTGGTACTTCCCCCCTTTAGGAGGATGATGGGTTTGGTTTTCGTCACTTCACGAGCAACCTCCAGAAATCGCCTTGGTCTCTTGAAGCTTTCCACGTAGATAAAGATGGCTTTGGTCTCCGGATCGTCCGCATAATACTCGAGTACCTCGCTCTCATCGACATCCACCTTGTTGCCAAGTCCTACAACCCTGGCCACTCCAAAGTTTTCTCCGGTGATAATGTAGCGCATGGTATGGGTCGCGAAGTTCCCCGTCTGACCGATGTATGAGATATTCCCACGCGGGATTTTCCCCAAGGGGAAAAAGCTCGATGTAAAGTTGTGCGGCGTTGAGGTGTGCCCCGACGTGTTAGGCCCGATAGCCCGAACGCCCGTTTCCTGGATGGCTTTAAGGAGCTCCCCCTGTAACGCCTCTCCTTCTCGGTCAACCTCTGAAAAGCCACTTGCAGCAAGAACAATGGCCCGAATCCCTCTTCCCGCACATTCCCTGATCGCCTGGGGGTTTGATTCCGCGGGAAGGATAACTATGGCAAGGTCAATCCCCTCAGGAAGTTCACGAATCGAGGAGTAGACCTTCATCCCCATGATCTCGCGGGCCTTAGGATTAACGAGGTGAAGTTTTCCACCGTAGCCGTTGGCAATGATGTTTCGTATGACCTGGTATCCGGGTTTACCGGGAGTGGAAGAGGCACCAATGATTGCAACGCTTTTGGGCTCGAAAAAAAGGGTTAATTTCCCATCCATAGGTCATTTTCCGCCTTGGCCTCGAAAGAGAGAAATACGTGAGGGAGCACGGCAGACAAGATCCTGGGCTCAACGATAGAACTATCCCTTGGCCTCAAGGACAACGAGTGCATCTACCGACAAGGGCTTACCATCGGGCTGGATCTTAAGGGGGTTGACGTCGATCTCGTGCACTTCATCGTATTGAAGCCCGATCTCACCGAGGGCCACTAAAATCTGAGCCAGTGCATCGATGTCGACGGCGGCTTCCCCCCTGAAGGGCTGGATGATCTTTCGGGCCCGAATCTCTTTGATCATTTTCCGGGCATCCCGATGAGTCAATGGGGCAATGCGAAAGACAACGTCTCCGAGGAGTTCAGTTAAGATTCCTCCGAGACCGAACATAACGCACGGACCGAACTGGGCATCCCTTGTCAGGCCGCAAACGAGTTCCCGATCGCCCTTCACCATTTCCTGAACCAGCAAGCCCTCACACCCTTGAATCTTCAAAAGGCGACGACTTTCTTCTTTAACCTCCTCTTCACCCCTGAGGTTTAAAACAACGCCTCCCACTTCGGTTTTGTGAAACAGGTTTTCCCCATATACCTTGAGGACTACGGGAAAACCGATCTTCAGGGCCTTCGCCGCTGCCGAATCAGCATCAGGAACGACGGCTTCCCGGATCACCGGTATACCAAAGGATGAAAGAAACCGTTTTGAGCTGTACTCACTCAGGGCCGCTTGGCCCCTTGCCAAAGCTTCTTTGATCAGATCCGTGGGGCCTTGCATTTTCCTCGTCCTTTACCTCCGGCCTTCCGGTTCGACGCTCATGGCACTGAGGTCTCAGTTGGAAAAACCCTGCCCTCCCCCTCTATTCCTCTGAGCACCCGAATTGAAATTGGGAATTGCCACTGAGGTCAGCAGCTAGCTGTTGAGCATACGATCGCAAGAATTCCTCGTTACCAATATTTGAAAAAACAATACAAAGACCAAA
>JBGVTJ010000332.1:0-6216 GCA_041862515.1 Thermodesulfobacteriota bacterium
AGGTACCCCGGGTCGAGTTACCAGTTATCCGAGAATATTGGGCCATGAGGTGGCAGGTGAAGTGGTTGAAGTGGGGAGTGAGGTTAGAAATGTTAGGCCGGGCGATCGGGTCGTGTGCCACTTCTACCTGACGTGCAAGGTCTGTCGATTTTGCAGAAGCGGAAGGGAGACGCTTTGTGAGAATTGGGAAGGATACGTCGGCATGGCCTGCGATGGGGGCTATGCGGAGTATATGAAAATCCCAGCGCTCAATCTCTGTCCACTCCCTGGAGAGATTCCGTTTGTCGATGCCTCCATTATCTCGGATGCGATAGCCACTCCTTTACATGCATGTAAGGAAGAGGCTCAAGTCGGGCCCGGCGATGACGTTTTGATCGTCGGTGCCGGTGGAGGTGTCGGAATCCATGCGGTGCAAATGGCGAAGCTGTGTGGGGGACGAATACTGGCAGCCGATCTCTCCATGGAAAAACTCGAACTGGCAAGACAGCTGGGAGCCGATGAAATCATTCATAGTAAGGGGACCAATTTGTCGAAAGAAGCCAGGCGATTAACGGATGGGAAGGGAGTGGATGCAGTCCTAGATTTTGTGGCGTCTTCTGAAACACTAGAAGCCGGTTTTGAAAGTCTTGGAACAGCAGGTAAACTCGTAATCTTAGGGTATCGTCCTCCTGAGGTCTTTAAAGTAAAGCCTACCTTTAGGGTCGACCCATTAGTCGTATTATCAAAGGCGATCGAAATCCATGGATCACGATACGTATCCATGGCGGAACTGATCGAAGCGGTAAAGATCGTAAAACAAGGCAAAATTAAGCCTATCGTTACCCAAACCTTCCCGCTGGAGGAGGCCGAAAAAGTCCACCAGCTGCTGCTAGAAAATAAAATCACTGGTAGGGCCGCACTAGTCATGGAGAACTCTTGAAGAAGTGACACGTCGAACAATAAGAGCTAAAACGGCACAGGGAGGAGTAGAAGATGGCAAGGGTAGCAGTCGTAAAAAATGAGGGACAGGCGACCGGTTATGGAGATATTCGGGAAATGGTAAAGAGGAGCATTGACCTCTTGGGCGGAGTAAGGGAGTTCATTAATCCCGGTGAACGGGTCTTCGTAAAACCCAACACCCTGTTTCCCAGAGCCCCTGAATTTGCCGTGACCACGCACCCAACCGTGGTTCAAGCTGTCGTAGATATCGCATTGAAAGAGGGGAAGGCTGGTAAGGTGATCGTGAGCGACATTCCCCGCCTGAAGTTAACGGCGAGGGACGTCCTGAAGGAAACGGGCATCGAGGCGGCTGCCATTAAGGCAGGGGCAGAGGTGACCTATATTGACGAGGACCCTCAGGTTGAGGTGGAAATCCCAGGTGGCGTCGTAATGTCGAGGACGCTCCTTCCCAAGACCGTTCTGTCCGTGGACAAGATCATCTACATCCCGAAGCTGAAGACCCATTACATCGCAAAGATAACAGCCGCAGTCAAATCCGCCCATGGGCTGCAGGTGGATGAGGAAAGGGAGAAATTTCACAGGGAAGACCTCCATCATAAGCTCGTTGACCTCCTGAGGGTTGTCAAACCGCATCTCTGCGTCGTAGATGCACTCACCGTCATGGAGGGACAAGGGCCGGCTTTCGGCAATCCCGTGAGATTCGACACCATTGTCAGCGGATCTGATCCGGTGGCCGTCGACTCCGTTTGTGCTTCCATGATGGGGTTCGACCCGTTTGAGATTCCTACCATCAGAATTGCGCACAATGATGGATTGGGACAGGGAGATCTTAAACACATCAATATCGTGGGGAATTCCTTGGAGGAGGTGACCAAGAGGATTAGGAGGGCCGACCACAACATCGAGGGTGTACATCCGAAGATTGAGACATTTGTCGGCGGAACCTGTGTCGGATGCTTAACTTCGTCTAGAGGATTCATCGATGCCATCACCGCAAGGGGACTCATCGATAAGCTCGACAAACTGAGCGTGGTGACGGGACTCGACATTAACTTCGGCCACGAGCCCACTGGCGAGATGGTCTTCGTTTTGGGCGATTGCGCGGAGAAATACCGTGACAAGGGAATTTTCATCCCAGGATGTATACCGTTCGATTCCTGGACTGTGGCTATTCGAAAGGTAGAGGAGTTTGTCGAAAAGAAGGAAGAGAGGGGAAAAGCAGTGGCATAACCTACAATCTTGTTAACTTCTTTGCCTAGGCCATTTTCCCTCTAGATAAAGAAATCACGCTTGACCAAGAATCCGTCGTCAATCTCTGATAGGTTCTTACACCCTGTCACACTCATGATACGTCTTAGTTCAGCCGTTAAGATAGTGGTCATCTCAGCAACACCCTGACTGCCGTTCGCGGCCAACCCCATAACCAAAGGCCATCCAATAAGAACCGCATCCGCCCCCAGGGCCAGGGCCTTCATCACGTCAGAGCCTCGACGAAATCCGCTGTCAGCGAAGATGGGCATCTGGTTACCGATGACCTGCTTGATCTCAGGCAGTACCTCCAGGGGATGGGCGGAGTAATCAATAATTGCCCCCCCATGGTTTGAAACGACGATTCCTCCCGCCCCGATTTCCAGGGCTTTTTCTGCATCCTGAGTGCTGAGAACCCCTTTCAAGATGAACGGGAGTCTGGTGACATTTGCTAGCTCCTTTAAATCCGTCAGGCTCTTTGGTGCCATGGTCTTTGGAGCAAAGGTTCGATCACCTCTCTTACCTCCATAAAAGAAGTCGATATCGGTCCCGACGGCAATAACCCCTCCTGCTTCAGCTTCTTTGAGCTCCTTGATCATCGTTTCAACGGCTTGGAAAGGCTTCACAATCCTTACGGTGGGAACCTCAGTCTTCAAAACATCTCTTACCTGCTCCGCCGAGGCGATTCCCACCCACATCATGGAGCCGCTTTTCTTTATCCCTAATGCGATATCCCTAAGCGGTTTGTCCGTGATTTCGGTTAAACCGGAGAGGGCAGCACTGAGGATCGGCGTCTGAAACTTCCGGTTGAAGAGGACCGTTTCTGTGGAAGCCTCATGGGAGTCGATCATTCGGAATCTGAACCCGAAGCGCTCAAAATACCGGACGTTGAAGCGGCCGACGAAGTTTGTTTCCACCCCCCTCTCGTATCTCTCCAAGGCTCCCTTAGCCCTGAGATTGGCCTCGGCCTTCTTCATGAGTTCGCCATATTCCATCGCTCATTTCTCCTCTTCATGAACACCGCCTTCTACCACGTGCACTCTTACGTGTGGGGTTTTTCAGGGTCTTCGGCTAACACCATGTCGACCAGTTGAATCGGATGGAGAACCTGTATGTGGTCCGTCTCGTCCATGTTCCCGCAGATGGTCACCCGGCAACCCGGACATCCAGTGACCAGGATAGAAGCCCCTGTTTGACGAACGTGTTTTATTTTCTCATCGGTGATGCCTTTGGAAACCTCGGGGTAATCGAATTGGAAAGATCCACCCCCCCCGCAGCAGGTGTCTGCTCCCTCCATTTCTACGAATTCCACCTGGGGCAATGCCTTCAGTATCCTTCTCGGGGCATCATGTACTCCCTGTGCGCGGATCAAATGGCAGGGGTCGTGGTAGGTAACCCGAATTCTATTCCCGGCTCCATTTTCACGAAGCGGGAGCAGATGTATTCTATCGGCGACATACTCCAGGATATCATAGGTCTTTTCCTTCAAGAGCTCGGCCTGTTTGGTATCTCTGCCCTTTTTCTTGAGCAAAGAAATATATTCCTTCTTAAAGGCGGTTCCGCAAGTGGCACAGTCGACCAGGGTCGCATCGATATCCTCTCGGGCCAACATTGAAATATTCTTCTCCACATTTCTCAGAGGGAGTTCTTCCTCGCCCGAAAGGATCATTGAGATGCCGCAGCAATCCTGGCTGGAAGGAATTTCTATTGCTAATTGCATCTTTTTCAGGACATTCACCACCGCTTGCCCCACATCCTCTCCAAAATAATTCGTAAAACACCCGGTGAAATAGAAAACTCGCTCTTTGACTTCTCCTTCGGGGAGAATGACGTCATCAAACTGGTCCCGGAAGGGCTTTTTGTTCAAGATAGGCAGCCTACCCACCGGTATATTTCCGACTCGCATCCCCTTTGCGAATTTCTCCAACAGCCAGTTGCGGCCGAGTTTTGCGAATACCGAGGACGAATGGAGGAGTTTTTCATTTGTCAGCAACAAATAGAGCAGCCGTTTTTTCCAGCCCACCCCGTACTGCCTGACCAATTGAGAACGCAATTCCGCGAAGATTTGATCATGCTGAACCCCGCTGGGGCAGTTTACCATACAGGTCTCACAGAGGAGACAGGTCATGAGGATCTCTTTGAACCGTTTCGAAAGGTTCAAGTTTCCCTCGAAAAAGTGTTTGGCCAACTGTACCTTTCCCCGGGGGCTCGCTTCTTCCATGAGAAGCTGCTGGTAAACGGGGCAGGTAGAGATACAAAGTCCACACTTATTGCAGCGATAAGCTATATCCTGTATTTCCTGCAAAGCCATCACACGACTCCGAATCGGTCTATTGTACTTGGACGATCTTGTCCGGGTTTAAGATATTGAGCGGATCAAAGGCCTTTTTTATGTTCCTCGTGATTTCCATTGCGCCTTCCCCGAGCTCAAGAGGGAGGATTTCTCTCTTGGCAATTCCAATTCCGTGTTCTCCCGTCAGCGTGCCGCCCAGTTCGACCGCCTTAACAGAGATCTCGTCGATGGCCTTTTCAACCCGCTTCATCTCTTCTTTATCACGAATGTCCGTCAGTATCTGGGGGTGTAGATTCCCGTCTCCTGCATGGGCCACTATGGGGATCAACAGGTTATGCTTTTTAGCAATCTTTGCCACTTCGCGGAACATTTGCACCAACTGCCCCACGGGGACCGTACAATCCTCGGCAATGGCCGTCGGTCTTAACCTGGCTTCGGCACCATAAGCTGAACGTCGAGCTTTCCATATCTCATCATTTTCTTCGGCTGTTTTAGCAACCTTCACCTCAATGGCCCCCAGTTCCTGACACAGTTTGTCGAGTTGCTTTGCCTGTGCCTCCACTGCGATTTCAGCCCCATCGACCTCAATGAGAAGTGAGGCCTCAGCCTCTCTGGGGAGGCCAATATGGGTGTAATCTTCGATGATATTGATGAATACGTTGTCCAAGAGTTCGAGGGCAACAGGAAGGATGCCCATGTCCAGGATTTTGACCACGGTCTTGCCAGCACTGTCCAGGTCCTTATAGGCAACTTGCAACGTTCTTCTCGCCTCGGGTAAAGGGAGCAGCTTTACGGTCATTTCGGTAATCAATCCTAGAGTTCCCTCTGAACCACAGAACAGTTGGGTTAGATTGTACCCCGTGACGTTCTTGATGGTTAAGCTCCCGGTGCGCACTACTTGGCCGGAAGCGAGAACGACTTGCAGCGCAAGAAGATAGTCTTTCGTCACACCGTATTTGACAGCCCTCGGTCCGCCGGCATTTTCGGCGACATTTCCTCCCATGGTTGAAATGGCCATGCTGGCAGGATCCGGTGGAAAGAAGAGACCTTGCTTCGCCAGCTCTTTTTGGAATTCCATATTGATCAGGCCGGGCTGCACGGTAGCCAGTCGATTCTCCTTGTCGATCTTGAGGATTTTGTTCATTTTGGTGAAGGCGAGCACGATCCCACCCCGAGTCGGGACCGATCCACCCGTGAGGTTGGTGCCACTTCCTCGGGCCGTAACAGGGATCTTTTCCCTTGAAGCCAGTGCCATAATTTTAGAAACTTCCTCTGTAGCGAGAGGAAAGAGTACTGCCTCCGGTTGCCCTTCAACCATAAATGCGTCGTAGGAATAGCTGATAAGATCCTCCTTTTGGTCGAAATACCTGTCCTTTCCGACTATTTCCCTGAGTTCATTTCTTATGGCGTTACTCAGCATCTTCTTCCTCCAATTTGACCATGAAGGGGAAAAGCAAGAATTAACATCTACAAGTTAAATATATAGAAACTGGCCTTTCCGATTCAAGGTAAAAGAACTGGAGATTCCTGAGTTTCTGGAGAACACCGTTATCCATAAGCGTAATTTACTGAAGAAGTGGGGAACCCATCGAGGGTGAGCAGAGCTTATCCTGAGTCTTCGACCCTGAGCCTTTCGGCAGTGAGCGACTCGACATGAGCCTTCGACCCGAGCTCAGGCCGAGGGGCTCGTCGACATGTCTCAAGGCCGAGGGCAGACCGAAGGGCTCAGCCGAACG
>JBGVTJ010000333.1:0-5161 GCA_041862515.1 Thermodesulfobacteriota bacterium
TCCTGGATTCCTCTGCTCCCTGATACCTTGGGCAGCATGGGCCGATCCGGGAAACCAGACGGTGTCAACATGGAGACGAATGGGCAAAAGTGGTCATCGCTGCACCAAAAATACTCGGCCGACAATGGAGGGAAATCTGTCGAGATGACACTCGTCATGGGCAAAGCGGCTCCGCCACTGGCGAGTTTCCAAATGATGTCCAGTATGAAAATGGAAACCGATGACCAAATCGTTAAGACCATAGACGTCTCGGGGTACAAAGGATTGCTTAACCTCCAAAAAATTGAAAAAAGTGGGACCCTGATGATCTCTCTGAGTGACCAGATGCTGGTCGTTATCGAGGCGAAACCCATTACGAGTGAGTCGGAAGTCATCAAGCTAGCAGAGCAACTTCCACTCGCCGAATTCGCCGCTCAGGCAAAATGAATCTGGAGATCATATGCGACGGTCAGGGGAGTATTTCCCTTTTTCACACAGGGGAAAGAGTTTTTACGTTCAATTCCGGAAAGTTTTGAATGGTGGTCCGAAAATCGTGAAGGCCTGGTGGGAGGATACCCGGTACAGACTGGCGCTCGGAAAGTGGAGATGGCTCTTCCAGATGGCATTACCTTGGAAAAAGCGATTAAGATAAATGAAGAAGGTCAGTATAGAGACGGGATTGAGGAAATTAGGGATGACGAAGCCGTAGGTTTGATGAAAGAGGCCATAGGATATGAATGCAAATCCATGACACTCGACGAAGTGGAGGGGAGAACAAAAGAGCTCCTGAGCAAGTTTAGAAAAGCTGCTGCCGAATGATTTGTGCCATGGTTATTTGACAGACAATGGATTAACGAACAAACAATCTTTAAATCTCAGTAATGTCGCCACCTTTTTGAGAAGCCTCAGTGCAACCGGAAAAAATGCTAGACAATCCTGCTCGCGCGATGTATCTACTGTAAATCACTTAAAAAGCCCCAGCGAACATCAATGACTCTTATGGACAACCGAGAGCTGGTCGCACCGATCTTCCGTTAGCGGTTTTCCCAAGGAATTATTATGCCCCGATCTTTCCCCATCCAGAAGTGCCACTGGAAGGTGAGGTTTGGGTGGGCTGAAACCAGGCCAGAGTCCCCCGATTGCCTGCACAGGAACTCCGAGGGGTATCCGTCTCTGCCTGGAAAGTACCCAATCTGAGGAGGCAATACCGGTTATGAAAATTACTGATGTAAAAAGCCATGTTATCCAGTATCCCCTCGTTGAAAAGCTGGGGTACTCTCAGATGTACTTCGACCGTCGGACCGCTCACATCGTTGAGGTAATCACCGATGAGGGTATTCATGGATTCGGCGAGGCTTTTGGCGGAGGGCACGTGGCCCTGGCCAACAAGGCCATCGTTGAACAGGTGATTCGCCCGATGATCCTCGGTAAAGATCCCCTGGATCGAGAAAGGATATGGCATCACGTTTACATCTTCCTCCGTGACCATGGGCAGAAGGGAATGCCAATCCAGGCCTTATCAGGGGTTGACATCGCCCTTTGGGACATCGCCGGACGATTTCTGAATCAGCCGATATATAAACTCCTAGGCGGGGCCTTCCGTGACTCGATCCCGGTTTATGGCTACGGTATGATGCTGCGCGAGATTCCGGAGCTCGAGAAGTCTCTCGCCGAGGAGAGCGTGCGGATCGTAGAGGCCGGATACGGCGCCATCAAGATGAAGATCGGCCTGGGGCCATCGAGGGACCTCCGCCTGGTCACAGCTGTGCGTGAGGCCATCGGACCAGATATTCTCCTCATGGTCGATGCGAACCATGCTTATACTGCACGCGAAGCCATTCCCCTGGGGCGGGAATTCGAGCGTCTCGCCGTGTATTGGTTCGAGGAGCCCGTTGCCCCCGAAGATCGGCAGGGATACAGGGATATATGCAATGCTTTGGATATGGCCGTGGCTGGAGGAGAGGCTGAGTTCACCCGCTGGGGTTTTCGAGAAATCATCGCCAATAGGTGCGTTGACATTCTTCAGCCGGAAACCTGCGGCTTAGGTGGCATAACCGAGTACTGTAAGGTACTGGCCCTCGCTCATGCCTTCTTCATTCCCGTGGTGAATCACGTCTGGGGATCGGCGGTAGCCGTTGCCACCAACCTTCATCTCTTGGCCGCCATGCCCGATCTACCAGGGGCCATGGAACCTGTCCAACCAATGCTAGAATACGACACCACGCCAAACCGGTTTCGGGAGGAATTGCTTACCACGCCCCTTTCCATCCCCGAGCAAGTCAAACGCAATGGCGGGTGGGTTTCCCTTCCCCCAGGGCCCGGGCTGGGAATTGAGATAGACTTCGACTTCATGAAGAAGTTTGAGGTCTAAAAATTCTCCAAAGCCTGGTGGAGAAATTACCCATCCCCCCTCTATTAAGGCTATGGGATTTGTGAAAGGACTAACCTCGATTTGGCCTAGGGGCTAATCTGCCACATGGATGCGATACCAGCATCCACATGAGAATTTCATCGCGGCGAACAAGTGATAAAGAGGATGAAGATAGCCGCGGCAAACGGCCTTGAACTATTGGAAAAGCAAAACTTATAATTTAATAGAAATTCTTTTTTCGTAAGCGAAATGGAGAACAACGTAAAGGGACAGAAAGTATTATCCGTCTCTCGTTCTCGGGATTTAACGGCAATCTTTATGATCTCTTTACTTGACCTCAAAACAGGATCAGCCGCGGTGAGAAAAACTCCCTATATCCTATTAGCGGTTCTCGTGCTCTCAGGATGCGTCAATAAAAGAATGCCGATGGAGTCTCGTGGGAGCCCATTTGTGGAACGGTATATGAAGAACGTCAAACAGGTCACCTTCGAGGGGGATAACGGGGAAGCCTATTTCAGCTGGGATGGCCTTAGGCTCATCTACCAGTCAAACCGCGGCGGTTATCCCTGCGATAAGATCTGGGTTATGAACGTAGACGGCTCCAACAAGCGCAGAGTCAGTCCGGACCGTGGGGCCCACACGTGTTCTTTCTTCTTCCCGGATGGCCAGAAGATAGTCTTTGCTTCCACCAGTCACCTTCCCGGGGACTGTCCGCCGAAACCGGAGCGGCCTCGGGGCGCCTACTACGTGTGGCCGCTTTACCCTTACGACATCTTCGTGGCAGATGCCGATGGGTCGGGCTTGAAAAAGATAACCGACAACCCGAAGTACGATGCTGAGCCCATTGTCTCCTCCGATGGAAAACAGATCGTGTTCGGCTCACAAAGGGATGGGGATTTCGACATCTATATCATGAATCCCGACGGCTCTCAGGTGAAACGGTTGACCGACAGGGTGGGATACGACGGCGGGCCATGGTTTTCACCGGACGGTAAAAAGATCGTCTGGCGGGCCTGGTATCCGGAGACCGAAGAGGAATTGGCTCTGTGGCGCGCCTGCATGGAAAACAACTACATTGTCCCCTTCCCCCTTGACATCTGGGTCATGGACGTAGATGGCTCAAATAAGGTAAGGCTCACGCAAAACGGTGCCACGAACTGGGCACCCTCATGGCATCCAGACGGAAAACGGATCGTCTTCTCAAGCAACATGGACGATTGGCGCGAAGACATAAAAAAGTTTGGCCATAACTTCGAGCTCTACCTCATCAACATCGATGGGAGGGGCCTGGAAAGAATCACCTTCAACAATGTCTTCGACAGTTTCCCCATGTTCTCCCACGACAGGAAAAAACTCGTCTTTGCCTCAAATAGAAACCCCCAAAAGCCCCGGGCCACAGATATTTTCGTCGCTGACTGGGTTGAATAGGCCTGAGTCCATTTAATCTGCAAAGGGAAATATGAAACGCCTAATTTTCGCAATCTCAGTCGTGCTTACCCTGGCCTCAACCTCCACTTCCGTGAACGCACAGGAACCGGTCCGGCACGACCTTAGGGTTACGCTCTACCCGGAAGAACAGCGTCTTACCGTCAAGGACACTCTCACCGTCCCTGAGGATCTCCTCCCGGATTTACCGTTTCTCTTACACAGGGGACTGGAACCCTCATCACCCACTCCAGGCGTACGGATTGTGCGAGTGACGGGGAAACCGGAAACCATCCCTCTGGAATCTTTCAGGGTAACACTCCCGCCCGGCAAAAAAACATTCGTGCTCGAGTACGGCGGAAACATCTACCACCCCCTCGCACCGTACGGCAAAGAGCATGCTCGAGGGTTCAAGCAGACAGCTGGTATGATCTCCCGAGAGGGAGTCTATCTTGCGCGGAGTTCTTTCTGGTATCCGATTTTTGGTGAAGGGTTGCTAATCTTTACCCTCCAGGTGGAGGTACCCCCAGGCTGGAATGCGATAAGCCAAGGAGACCGAACTCTCTACGCTCGCGGAGTGGATACGACCTCACTACGCTGGGAGTCACCGGAGCCCCAGGAGGAAATCTTCATCGTTGCGGGAAAGTTTACCCAGTACAGGCAGCCTGCAGGCCGGGCAGAGGCCATGGTCTTTCTCCGCACCCCGGATCGAGATCTGGCCAAAAGGTATCTCGATGCCACGGCCCGGTATATTGCTCTGTATGAAAAACTCATCGGCCCTTATCCTTACGGGAAGTTTGCCCTCGTCGAAAACTTCTGGGAAACGGGTTTTGGAATGCCCTCTTTTACACTCCTTGGACCGAAGGTCATCCGGTTTCCCTTCATCCTGCACTCCTCTTACCCTCACGAAATTCTCCATAACTGGTGGGGAAACAGCGTCTTCCCGGACTACACGAAGGGAAATTGGGCAGAGGGATTGACTGCCTATCTCTCTGATCACCTCATAAAGGGGGAGAGGGGCAGTGCGGTGGAGTACCGGCAGGCGACTCTCCAGAAGTACGCTGACTATGTTTTAAGCGGACGTGATTTCCCGCTTGCCCAATTCCGTTCCCGCCACAGCTCTCCCTCTGAGACAGTGGGGTACGGCAAATCCCTCATGTTCTTCCACATGCTTCGCATGCGGTTAGGAGATGAAGCCTTTGTGAAGGGGCTTCGGGATTTCTATCAGGAAAATAGATTCCGGTTTGCCTCTTTTGACGATCTTCGTAGCAGCTTTGAAGGCACTTCCGGAAAGGACTTGAGGAGCGAGTTCAACCAGTGGGTAACACAGCCGGGTGCTCCTAAGATAAAGGTCAGCAGGGCAAAAGTGGAACCAGAGGGAGACGG
>JBGVTJ010000334.1:0-11049 GCA_041862515.1 Thermodesulfobacteriota bacterium
GCTCGGCTATCCAAGCCGTCACGCTTTCGTGTA
This sequence comes from Thermodesulfobacteriota bacterium, assembly GCA_041862515.1. Taxonomy (GTDB): domain Bacteria; phylum Desulfobacterota; class BSN033; order WVXP01. The sequence goes on from JBGVTJ010000334.1 coordinate 34, forward strand.
GCCAATCCTCAAGTCCTCTGACTACATAAAATTTCGGAAAAAGAAGATCGTCATCCGGGGAGATCACGCCTTCAGCGACGGCAATCTTTGCCAGGGCCGTATCGGGATAGATACGAATGCCCGTGGTTATTTTTAACCCATCCAAGTGTAAGGAATCCGCAAAGGCAATGCTTTCTTCGACCGACTCCCTCGTTTCACCAGGGCCTCCCAACAGTAAAAAGCCCATTTGCCGGATTCCATAGTCCGCGAGCATCTCAGAAGTTTCGCGTACCTCATTGAGGTTATACTTCTTATTCATGCTACGCAGGATTTGTTCGCAACCACTTTCGAATCCCAAGCTTACATCCTTGCAACCAGCCCTCGCCATGTCCTTAATCAATTCTTCATCGACTTTGGTAGGGTAGACTATACACCGCCACGATATTTTCAATTCATTGGCTATCAGCCTGCGGCACAGTTCGCTGGCATAGGACGAAGGGATGTTGAAGATATTATCGACAAAAAAGAAGCACTGGAATCCGGCCTCGACATGGCGAGCGATTCCCTCAACGGCAATTTGCGGAGACCGTCTCCTGAGCCTATGGCCTTCGATGGTTGCCGTGGAGCAATAACTGCAGTTCATAGGACATCCCCGTCTGGTCTGAAACGGCAGCCAGAGTTCCTGGTCCTTGGGAAGTGAACGATACCACAGGTGAGCATCCGGAAGAGGCAATGTATCCAGGTCCCTTACAAATCTTCTTTTGCTCTGAAGACCACGGCCCGGCAGATAAAGCCCGGGCGTCCCCGAAAGGTCGGCGCCCCGGTGCATGAGATCTAACAGCCTAGGGAATACCTTTTCTCCCTCCCCTTGGATTCCCATATCGGCCCCCAAATATGTTAGAGCAGCTTCCGGGAAGATGCTGTAGCCCGCTCCACCTACGATGATAGGTGCGCCTGAAAGACTTCTGCAATCGGTTACTACTCCTTTGATCTGATCCAATAGAAATCGCGGGTTTTCCATTTCCTGGTCATCGATGTTTCTCACCGAAATACCAATAATATCCGGACGAAATCCTTCAATAGCCCCCTTGATACCCGATTGGGTATCCTTTTCAATCATCAGGTCAACCAGCTCTACATCATGCTCGGCCCTCACGGTTGCCACGGCCACGCAATTCAATCCCAGAGGTAAGGGGAGTATATTGATCTGTTCTGTGTTAGCAGAGATGAGGAGTACCCTCATGGCCTTCACTCCGGACTTCTGTCAATTTATCTCTCAAGGGGTTGTTGCCGAAATCCATGGAGCGAACAGTAAAGAATTTTTGGTAACTATTCTTAGTGAAGCGAAACGACCGCAAACCCAATGTCTGAGCATGAAAGGCGAGTTTTGGATCTGCAGTGGAGCGAACCTTACGCTAGAATGGTCAAAAATTCTTTTCAGAGAGCGAAAGGGTATTTGGACAACAGCCCGTCAATGCCTGACCCCCTGCCCTCAGTCTAGCCATTTGTAAGATTTTTGCAAGAAGCCTTACGCAATATCAAGACTGAGGGTTTGACCCCTTTCCCGGAAAAGAATGTCTAACGGTCCAAAAGGGTCAATAAGCACGGTTTGATCCTTTTTGCTTTTTTCGATCACTCCTACCCTTTTTCTCGTTCTCTAGGTCAAGGATCAATACTTGACCGCGGCCGTGCAGTTTGAATTGGAGAATTCGTGTCAGGATTTGACGGGCAGAGGAAAGGAAATTGGATGGGGTCGAATTAGCCTAATTACCCGATGGGAAGAGATTTATTCAACGTAGTCAACGACGTCCCATTTTGACTTTTTGATATCACATGGTATATTGCAAGAGCTGCAAGAGCTGACCCCATGAAGTTCTTAACAAAGGCTTGACCTCTCCACCGATAGCTCTTTTTCTTGACCATGCTTCGGTCACTTTGATCTGAGACAACATGATTTGGATGATCGAAAAGTTCAAAACTCGCCTTTACATCAAAGAAATCACATACGATGTCGACGTCCCGATCCAAATCGAAATAGAGTACCGGCTCAAGGGTGAGCGAGTGGATGCTGGATCTATATCAAAAAAAGTCCACTACAATCGGCCCCTGTTGATAAAGGAAGTCCGAAGCCGGACCGCTGAGGAACTCGATCACATTGTTGATCAGCACGTCAAGTATGCGATTCGAAGACATCTATCCTCAAGAGGCCATGTTTTCGATGAGGAATGAAGGTTATATTGAAAGGCCTAGCCCATTCCTTTTCGTAATATACCCTCAGTTGGGATCAAGAGGATTGGGCTGGTCAAGTGGAGGGAAATTAGACGGTGAAGAAATTAAGGGTCAATCCGGGATGTCACATGGTGAGACCTGACCCGCGGTTCTTCGAAGGGGAAAAGAAAATCATCGCTTTAATGTCAAGACCTCATCCCATAACCTTTGTTATCCAATTAAACCTCAGGCAGGTTTTTAGGAGTGATCTTCGATAAATTTGAGGATTCTCTTGTTTCTCTGTACAGACTTCCCGTAGAAATACGAAAACACTGCTACAAGTACTCCATACACGAACCCTGTGATACCCATCTGGAATCTCGTCACTGCCATGAGAAAAACACCTGAATACTGTGCGTCAATCTGAATTCCTTGGAACCATTGGCGAAAGAGCTCTCCAAGGCCCACGCCTTGCATTGCTCCAAATTTCGACCCCAAGTGAATGTTCAGAACACCACCCACTATGAGAACGCAAGCGACCACCGGTAAAAACCAAATGCCAATCTTGGCACTTCTTGTTTGGGAACGCTTGAGATGCTTAATATCGCTGGCTTCCAGCATTGAGAACCCCCTATTCGTTTTGAAGGAAAACAGAAAAATCATTTGTCCACTGTCAAGGGCTGGCACCTACCGTTTTGGGTCTTTTCCACGTCGAGAAAATAGAACCGTCCATTTTATGAAGGCCTGATGCTAACCTTTTTTCTCTGGCTCCGGCCTTGTTAGTGGGGTCTCTATTTTCTTAGAATCTTCATGGCTTTTCTCGTTGTTCTTGGAAAATGAATAAACGTGAAAAATTGCAAGGCCTACTGCAAATAAACTCATAGCAACGGTTATTGCAAAAGCTATCCAACTTCGCCTTATTATCTTTCGGATTCTTTCCTCAAACGTTTGAGAAAGGCTACTCAAACTACTCTCTGCTTTTGCAGTGTACCTTTTAATTCTGCCCGCTGACGCATCTATGGCACTATTAATCTCTGCTATCTTGGCCCCAAATTCTTCCAATGCAACTGTGGGCCTTTGAAACTGGCAGTACAGTGCTATCTCTTGGCCAGGGTGAGGAAAAAGAATTTGTCCAATTCTTCTGCCTGGAAGCGCCGGAAAATCTTCTAAATCATAATATATCCCGGATTTCATATACGAATGGCATTCATTTGACAAAAGTCTGCATCTGGCACCATGGATAACCTTTTGGGGATCCGGATTTCCATAGCTAAATAGATATCCCTCAGGGAGGTATATCATCATCTCACATGATGTCCTATCTATGCCTATAGCCATAGGAACAAAAACTTCCAGTTTTGGAGTGAGCGTAACTTCATAGATCACATTGTTGAAAATATATTGAAAAAAGCCAACGGAGGGGAATAATTCAGCAAATTTAGGCATCTCGTAACTTATTCTAAAAACCCTTTTATCCGCCCTTTGAATAGGTTCAAAATCTATGGAAAAAATGCACAAGCGGTCACCGTTATCCAGGGGATTAGCAATTCTGGTGTCGCTTTTCCCCGCAGAACAACTAATCCCATCAACTTCAAACAGCCTGTCTTCGGTCCTTCCTATCCGTCTGACTGGATATGAGTAGCTTTTGTTAAAATGCAGATTGGGATCTTCCAAAGTATCCGTCACATCTCTAATTGAGTCTTCTTTCAATCTATTCGGAATTATAAAGATAATCGTTGAGAGTGATTGTTCTGACTCATCGCCAACCGCAATGATAAATTCAAGCACTCCCTCTGCAGAGCCGTCGGGGCGAATATCAATTCGATCAAGAAACTTAACCAACTCTGCTGCGCAGTTCTTTTCCCTTTCTGTTTTTGTAACCATTACAAGAGGCATGTTATTATCCCGGAGTTTCGTTAAAAAGCCGAGCTGAAAAGAGGTCTTTTGATTAATATTTTTTATTTTTCCACAGGAACATATATACGGCAAATACTATTTTGATTAATTACCAAAGATTATGCTCATCGTTAGAAAAAAGGAGCCTGTCCCCTTTTCTCACTTCACAGAAATAAAAAGGGTTTTGTTACGATCTTAGCATATCTCATGCCAAAGGTTTTTACTCCTAATCAATTGAAATCATTATTAAATCACCATGGGTTGCTGTTAATTCCGGTAAAATGCTGAAAAATTTTGCGAGTACGGTGAAAAATTTTCACAATCTGGAATTTCGGGGGTGTCTGAGGATTTGATGGGCAGAGTGAAGGAAATTGGACGGGGAAGAAATGAGAGGCTATCCCGAATGTCAAAAGTTGAGGGGTTGTTGCCGAAATCCCTGGAGCGAACAGTAAAGAATTTTTGGTAACCATTCTTAGTGAAGCGAAACGGCCGCAACCCAATGTCTGAGCCTGAAAGGCGAGTTTTGGATTTGCAGTGAAGCGAACTCTAGAATGGTCAAAAATTCTTTTCAGAGAGCGAAAGGGAATTTGGGCAACAGCCTGGTGAGACCTGACCCCTGTTCTTCAAAAGGGACAAAAAATCATTTGTCCACTGTCAAGGGCTGCCCCCTTCCCCCTTTTTTTAGGCAATCCGCAGAGCGATTAACCAGTGTCGGCAGTGAGGCCCGCCGCCTCAATGCCGGCGACGGCACAGGCTTCGTCGTTGTCCGAGGTATCCCCGCTGATGCCAACAGAACCTATGATCTCTCCCTCAGCGTCGCGGATCAGAACCCCTCCCGCCACAGGGACCAAACGGCCGCCGGATGCCCCGACCAAGGCACTGACGAAATGCGGCCGTTCAAGCGCACGTTGCTCCAGCGCTCTGGACGCAATACCCATCCCCACCGCACCCCAGGCCTTGCCTATGGCGATGTGGGGGCGAAGCGCGGCACCTGGGCCATCCTGACGCTTGAACACCTTCAAGTGCCCACCATCATCGAGCACCGCAACGGTGACCGGCCGTAATCCGAGCTCGCCGGCCTTCGCAAGAGCCGCATCCACGATCGTGGAAGCATCGTCCAGTGTCAACCTACGCATTGGATTCTCCTCCAGGTTTTTGAGCTTTGACCTTGTATCCGATTGCCGATGAGATTAATAGGAACTTCCTTTTGCCTGAGGGTACTATAGGTTGTGGCCGTTTGTGTGTCAAGAGAAAAGGTATCGCAAGATATGGCAATTGAGCTTGATGAGGTCTTCGGAAGTATTTTGCTTATACGTTAAAACCCTTTGCTTGGACTCGATGAATTCTATGGATTAAATATGTCAAAAAAAGATTTGACCCATTCCCCAATTTGGAAATAGTCAAATAGAAAAGAACGTCGCCTCCCTCAAGGATGGCAAAAAGCAAGGCCGGAGCCCCTACCCTACCGCTTCCTCTTCAGGAACCGGCCTCCTCCTCTTGCAAAGAGATGACGTATCCGAAGAGCGCCCGGATATCCCTGTCCTTCTCGACTTTGTAGAACCTGACCCCGGCCTCCTCCGCAGTTTTGCGGTCGAACTCGGTATCTCCGACGAAGAGAATCGCACGAAAACCTCTCTTTTTCAGTGATCTGAGGAAACCCAGCTTATCCCCCCCTTTTGCTTCCCTGAATAAATCCAGGAGCTTCCTCCGGGTCATCTCACCGATGAACTCTTCTTCTAGAATCCCCGAGGCGGCAAACAGAGCGAAGCCTGCATTTTTCAGCTTACGGAGTACTTCTCGGACTGACAGAAACTCTGGCACAGCAACCAAAGCTTTGCTGTTCAGTGAGGAATAGAGACGGCTCCAAGACTCCTTCTGCTCATCCGTGGCTTCGAGGCCTACCGAAGCAAGCGTATCTGCTAGTTGGTCAAATCTGTTGGCCCCGTACGTTCTGCGGCTGGATGCTTTGATGATCTCCCGCTCCCCTTTTCCCGTCCCAAAGATATGTTCAAAGGCCTGGAGGTAATTGTCGATTTTGATCTCTCCGGTATCAATGAGAGTGCCGTCAAAATCAAAGACAACGGCTGTCTTTGCCCTGTCTTCTCTTTTAGATTTCATATTCCTTGAACAGCTCCGGGACGATTACCTCCCCGGAAAAGGACTCCGAGGCCTCCGCCTCGAGATCTGATTCCTTTAGACTGGCCCGGTAGTCGAAATGGGCCAGAAAGAGCGTCTTCACCCCTGCTCGGGCGGCGATCTCTCCGGCCTGCCTGGCCGAGGAATGGCCCGCCGGATTCAACCTCCTTTCCAGGCCACGGTTCCCCGAGGCCTCATGAATGAGAGCCTGTGCTCCGGTGGCTTTCTCGATGACTCTCCTGCAAGGAGAGGTGTCGCAGCTGTATACGAGGACAGAAGTGCCGGTAATGAGTTTCACCCCGGAGGTGGGTGTGGAATGTTCCACTGGAAACAGTCCCACCTTCAGCGCCTTCGATAGGGACACTTGGCCGTCTTCCAACTCCTCCCATGTTATCGAAAAAAGGTTTTCCCGCTGCAGAAGACGGAACAAATTACTCAACTCCCTGGCAAAAGCAGCGGTAACGGGATTGGCGATCATGAGTAGGGGCTTTTCTCTCTTCAACATCCAGAGGGCATGCAGGAGCGACGGCAGCCCATAGATGTGGTCCGTATGAGTATGGGTTAAGATAACCGCATCCAGCTCTAAAGGATCGAAACCTGCTCTGAGCAGGTTCTGTACCGGGTTGCCCGAGGCGTCGATGAGTATAGAGGTGTTCTCAACTGCCACGGCAAAAGAAACATTGCCGTTTTTCCCAGTTGGGAGCGGTCCAGAAGTTCCAAAAAAGACCAACCTCATCGGTTTCTCCCAGTTCGAAGAATTGTAAGTCCCACGGAAAGGAAAGCCAGGACGATAAAAGCCAACGCGATGGGTTTGGTGAAAAAGACGAAGTAGTCGCCGCCAGCCAGCTTTACCGCCGTTCGGAAATTCTCCTCGAGCATGCCCCCCAGAATGAGCCCCAGCACGATAGGTGCGATAGGGTACCCGCCCTTCTTCAAGAAATAGCCCACGATACCGAGAAACAGAGCCACCCCCATGTCGAAAATGGCCGAAAGTATGGCCTGTCCTTCTATTGCATAAGACCCGATCAGGGAGAGGACGATAATGACTGGAATGAGCATGGCCATAGGAACGGAAAGTACTTTGGGAAAAATCCTCACCCCCATCAACTGAAAGGTGAGCATGAATACATTGGAGAGGAATAGAGAGAAGAAGATGGCATACACCAGGCTCAATTCCTGGGTGAAGAGCTGATTTCCGGGCACCACCCCCTTGATCAGCAGAGCGCCGAGGAGTACGGCAGTCGAGGAATCACCCGGGATGCCTAAGGAGAGCGCCGGTATCAATGCGCCGCCAGTAACGGCATTGTTGGCAACCTCCGGAGCCATAACCCCCTCAAGGCATCCCGTGCCAACCCGTTCCAGCTTGCTGCGACGGGAGGAAGTAATCTTCTTGGCCCGTTCGTAACTCAAGAAAACGGCGATAGAGGCTCCGGTTCCGGGTATTGCCCCGATCAGGGCACCGATCCCGGTGGATTCAACGATGATCCGCCACATCCGGGCGATTTTTCTGAGAGGCGGGAATACCTTCTCGATTCTAATCTGCTGGGGAGACAGGTAGCCTTCTCGTATTCGTTCCAGGTCGGATAGGGCCTGGGAGATACCGAAAAGACCGATCAGGGCCGGTATGAGCTTTATCCCGCTCGTGAGGGGAGTTTTGGCCAGAAGATCGGGAAAGGGAATCCTCAGGGCAACGGTAAACGGATCGGTTCCAAGTAATGCCAGGGCCAGACCCATCGAGCCGGTGAGCACACCCTTGGCCAGGTTTTCAGCGGAAACAGAGGCGATGATGGTAAGGCCTACCAGGGCTAGGGTTGCCTTTTCGGCGGGGCCAAAGAGCAGGGTAAAGCGAGCAATCAGTGGGGAGAATAAGACCAGGAGGAGCAGGCTTGCGATTCCCCCGATGAATGACGCGACCACCGCCCCCCCAAGGGCCTGACCGGCCAGACCCTTCTGGGTCATGGCATGCCCATCGTACACCGTGGCGATGGCGTTGGGGTTGCCCGGGATCCCGAGAAGGATGGCCGGAATAGAGGCCCCGGAGACCGCACCGCAGTACACCCCGAGCAATAGGGCCATACCGGTGGCTTTGGAGAGCTGGAAGCTGATAGGTAGCATCAGGGCAATACCCATAGTAGCCGTCAGTCCTGGAAGAGCGCCCAATATAATGCCCAGGACCTCCCCCAGGGCTATCCAGAGGATGGTTTCCAGGTTCAGAACCTGCAGTATGCCGTTCGCCAGCTCTTCCAATACGGTCCCCCCCGAATTACCAGGTAATCAGCCCCTTAGCCAAGCGCACCAGGAATATTTGCTTGAAGACCAGGTAGAGGATCTCCGTAACAGCCGGGGCGGTAAGCGCGGAAATCCGTATATATTTTCCCTCAGCCGATCGGGTTATCTTTCCTGATATAAAGAGGGTAGCAAGGAATATCAAGGCCAGGATGACCACCGTAACCCCGGAGGTGAACAGCTTGCCAGAGAAAAGCTCAAGATCAGATCTCTTGCCGTAGAGAACCAGGGAGCGCGTAATGAACCTGCCGAGGGAATAGATCAAAAGAACGAATCCGCTACTTAGCACAAAACCGAGGCCAAACCCGGGAACCATGTGCCATTCCATCCCCTTTCTGTAATTAAAATAGATCAAGGTGAAAAGCAAAGCGTTGGTGGAAAGGATGAAACCGGTTGTCCTAAAGAGCAGGATGTAAAAGACCGTGAGGGCAATAGTGAGCAGGATGAGTCTAGCGGAGCCCTCATCCAGTTTTTCCGGGCTTTCCGCGGCAGGCTTCTCCCGCAAAGTGAGGTAGATCGATGTGGCGAGCATGATTACACCTGTCCCTATGGGAAGGGCCCTGGAACCTGGATCCCAGCCTCGCTCGTCCCCGATCATCCTGCGTTCTTCTAGCGAAAATGCAAAAATGAGATAAAAAATTGAGATGAGGATAAACACCCGCGGGATAGCTCTTCTCATGGTTAAGCCTGACTCCAAAACGGGTGAGGAATGGAACCGCACAGCCCGAGGAAATTCTTTTTAGGCTGTGCGGTTTCCGTTCATTCTTACTGTTTCAGAAGCCCCGCGCTCTTTAAGATGGGTATGTATGCTTCGACCAATTCCTTGAAGTAGCCGTCCAGCTTCCCCAGCTCATAGTAAGCGGGGAGCAATCCCCCCTGCTTCATGAAGTTCTGAAAGGCGCCGGAGCTGTACCCCTTGCGAACGATCTCTGCCAGTTTTTTCTTTACTGCCTCTGGGGTTCCTTTCTTAACGGAAAAAGAGCGGAATGACCCTCCCGGTACCGTAAGGTTCTGATATCCGGCTTCTTTTAAGGTGGGAACATCCCTTAGATCAGGAAGGACGCTGTGCTCGCTATAGAGGATCACCACGGGCTGAAGCTTATCCCTGTTTGCCAGCATCTCCGATTGGGAGAAGATACCCACATCGCAATGACCTCCCAAAACGTTTGCCAGCAGGTTTTTCCCTCCGGAGAAGGGGGTAACGTTGAACGACTTCCCGAAGGCAAGGTTCAAGCCCACCGAGGCCACCCCTGTAGCGCCGCCCATTCCGGCATTCCCCAGGCTAATCTTTCCAGGGGTTTTCCGGGCATCCTCCACCAGTTCCTTCATCGTTTTCCAGGGCCTGGTCTTCAGGACGGCGATGATGAAGGGGTCCCAATTGAGGCTGGCGATCCCATCTAGCTTCTTGTAGCCATCGGTCAGCCCCTGGAGGGTGGCGGCCACGGTATGGGTACCGCTGGCCAGCACGGTGTACCCGTCGGCGGGCAGGCTCAATACCTCGTTGGTACCCTTAGCGCTGCCGGCCCCGCCGATGTTACTCACGATGATGTTTGCCTTGGTGTGCTTTTTCATCTCTTCCACGATGGGCCGGAAAATCAAGTCGGTTCCCCCTCCCGCGCTGTACGGAACCACCACGTTGATGGTCTGTTCGGGATCAGGCCAGGCCGCCTTCCCTTGAACCACCGCAAATGACGACAAAGCAAAACAGAGCAATACTGCCAACCATGTGATCTTTTTTCTCATTTTTCAACCTCCTCCTTTCTTGTTTTATAGGCCACCCCTCCTATAAAATTAAACGCATAAAAAAAGCAAGCAAAAAAGAAAATCACCCAAGGAGTCATCTATAAACAGCCTGTTGAGACCTGATCCCTGTTTTTCAAAAGGGACAAAAAATCATTTGTCCATTGTCAAAGGCTGGCACCTGCCGTTTTGGGTATTTTCCAAGTCAAGAAAATAGAACAACCATCCCATTTTATGAGATTGCTCCAGGAAACTCTATCAATAAAAAAGGAGCCTGTCCCCTTTTCTCAGGATTGCAATCTCCCGCAAGGCGATCTATTCGCTGAGCTTGACAGCTGTGCCGTAAGCTAAAAGTTCAGCCGCACTCCCCACAACACTCGTAGTCATATACCGAACATTGATTATCGCATCCGCTTTCATCTCTGCTGCCTGGGCGATCATCCTGTTGGTAGCTATTACCCGAGCCCTTCCCATCATCTCTGTATATTCAGTCAATTCGCCGCCAAGGATCAACCTGACTAGGGCGGATAGATCTTTGCCAAGCCAGATAGCAAATACCGTATGCCCTTGGACGAGACCGAGAATCTCCGTGATCTCCCGGCCAGGGAGTACTGCGGAATTCAATAGCAAAACCGTGCGATCAGACTCAGTAGGCAGTGGCTCCCCTCCTGATGTCTTGTTTTTCCTTTGTTCGAGAGCCACTGTCAGCAGAACCACAAGAATACCCCCCAGAAGGTAGAAAACCGCTATCCTGAGCCACCAAGGGACGAC
>JBGVTJ010000335.1:0-3330 GCA_041862515.1 Thermodesulfobacteriota bacterium
TATCAAGGTTGAAGCTCACCGACTCGCGGGCCGCGACGTAGTCCCTGTCCCTGGCTTCAAAGAAATCCAGATTGAAATACGATGCTCCAGCTTCGGCGAATAGGCCTATACGCTCGGTGTCTAGGATCTGATAGCCCAGCCCCAGACCGTACATGCTCCGCAACTTGATATCCTGGAAGTCGTCCCGCTCAAACCGTCCGTGTGCATAGGTGTAGAGGCTCTTTTTCAGGAAAAAATCATATTTGATTCTGCCAAGGGCGTTCCGGGTGGTGATCTCGCTGTCGGTCTCGCCGTAGTTGTATTTGCCGGTCAGGGTGAGGCGATGCCGCTTGGATCGAGCTTCGAAACCAGCGGAGACGTTAGCTGAAGATTCATCGGTATTTCCCCTGGACACATTACCCCCACCGGCAACGTTTCCTTTGTATGCGACTGCAGGAGGCGGTGGCGAGGGATTAATGGCGTTCAATTCATCCAGGGAGAACTCAGCCGATTCACCGATCCTCTCCGATGCAATTTGGATCCTTCCACTGCCTGGACAACTGGCTTGGCCTATCCAGACCTCGTTGTTCTTTAGTCGAAACGTAAGCTCCCGATCCGAGGTAATGCATACTACCTCTTGCCAATTCAGTTGGACATCTCCCGCATAGGTGGTCTTCAGGAGGAGCGATCCCTTCTCCATCCTCACAATTTCACCCGTAAGCCGGTCACCATTGGCCAGATGAACTTCATCGGCTAATACAGGCAATGCCCATGAAACAAGGAGAATCAGACTGACCCATGGGAATGGGCGGATCCGATGTATCATTAGATCAAACCGGGGCACCGCTATTTCACACCGCTTGTAAGGTCTCCAAGTACTGCCTATCCTTTATCCTCTTCTTTTCCAGTATCCTCTTCTTTTCCAGCGCTCTGCCCTACGTCTGTTTCTTGGAGATGGACTTGCAGGGCAGGTGCCCGGCCCTCCTTCGGCTCTCCCATGTAAATGGTGTGATGGGGAAAGGGTATCTCGATACCGCGTTGGTCGAAGGCCTTCTTCATCCGCCGGTTGAATTCCCGGCCTACGGCCCACTGCCGGATCGGCTTGGTGGTGATCCGCGCCTTGATGATCACGGCCGAGTCGTCGAAGCGATCTACCCCCAATATTTCAAGGGGCTCCCGGATGTCCTTCTTATATTCGGGATCGTTTTGCATCTCCCTGCCGATCTCGCGCAACACATCCATGACCTCGTCCACATCCTCCCTGTACGCCACCCCCACATCAAAGACATACCGGGAGTACCCCTTGGTCATGTTGGTAACTGTTTCGATGGAGCTATTGGGGATGACGTGGACATTTCCGGCCAGATCCCTCAACGTGACGGTCCGAAGGCCCACCGCCTCCACCAAGCCTCCTTTGTCCCCGAATACAGCAACATCCCCCACCGAGATGAGGTCTTGCAAGAGGATGAAGAGGCCGTTTATGACGTCCTTGACAAGCGTCTGGGCCCCGAAGCCAACGGCTAGTCCCACAATGCCCGCACCGGCCAAAATGGGCCTGGTGTTTACGCCCAGTTGATCCAAGACCACGATCCCCCCGATGAACGCGGCGGCTATTTTGACGGTGGTGTTAATCAGGGGAATAAAGGTCTTCTTCTTTTTGGTCAGCTTCTTTCCCTTTCCCTCCCGAAGCAAACGATCGCATACGAGTTGGCTGATCTGTACGATGGCAACGACCACACCAACGGTGATGAGAATGGCTATTGCCCTGAGGAGAATTTGGGAGCCGACTCTCGAAGTGACGACGGCGGAAACCGGCATGCCCCAGAATTCCACGATGAACCCGAGGGCGAAGACCACCGCAACTACACCCATGGCCCTTTCCATGAAGAGAATGTACTGGTTTGTCTTTTGTTCGAGCCCCGGAAACCGTGCCTTGATCCTCTCACCCACGGCAAAGAGCCTCTGGAAGGCCCAATCAATGAGCCGTAGGGCCAGAAAAAGGGCCACAAGGGTAATGGCAGTCCGAAGCGTCGCTCCGAAAAGGTAACCGAAACCCGTCTCGTACCGGGTGACGAGAAACAAAAATAGCGTCCACGAATACGCCAAGACGGGGATTGGCCAAAATCGGACCGCTAAGCTGAGGAGTTTTTTGAAGCCGTCCCCTGAAACGCCCGGGTTTTCCTGAGGGGTTTCGTACCTCATCCGGATCTCACGGGCTATCTGCAAGATAAATATGCTTATCATGAGGGGGAATATAATGAGGAGAATGCCCCGAATGAAGAGGAGGGAGGGGCCGGCAACACCTACAACGAGCAAGACCTTGGTCACGATGAAATAGAATACGGTGTAGTTGGTAAAACGGACCGCCCAAACCCAGAAATAGTTGGCGCTTTCGTCGCTCAGGGGCAGAATCCTCATTGTTCCATCTTCGGGAGCTAACAGGACGCTGAATACGGCGAGGGCGAGTCGGTAGAAAAATACCACTACAAAGATGAGGATGGTCAGGGTATGGCCGAGGGGAAAGGAGGGAAATACCTCAAACAGGACGAAGAGGGAAACCAGAAGTGCCGCATACGGTGCGAGGCTCAGAAACACCTGAATGACCGCGCTACTCAGCTTGGAAGGGAAGCTTCTCTCGCGTTCCTCTCTTATTGGAGCATACCTTCGCAAGAGGAGTCCCACAATCAGTGCGATCACGATACCGCCTGCGATAGCTCCTAAAAGCCTCAGCAACCTGGATAGGTTCTCGGGCTTGGAGAGAAAGGCCTTGGCTCTTCCAAGGCCTCCAGGCATTCGTCCCACCAAAGAAGCAGTACTGGCCGCGGCATCCAAGACCCCTTTGAACAGAGACTGAAAAAATATGAATGCCTTCTCGATGACGAGCACCTCTCTTTCTTTTTCCTCGGGAGCCCTTTTAACTTCCTCGGCCTCGCCTTTGGCGGCTTCTCGCAACTGGATCAGATTCTTCAAATCCTTGGTGAAGGCCTCCCTTCTCTCGGGATTCTCCAGGAGGTCCACGAGCTCTTTAAGGTCTTTTGTTGTGACATCAACCTCCTTCTTGGGTGTTGGTAGTGTCTCTCCAGAGCCGGGTGCGGCAACCAAAAGGAGGAGGAGCGTGCCGCCTGCGATCAAAAGCCCCCTTGCGAAATTCTTTCTGAAAACTCTCCTATTCATATCTTATCCCCCTTAAAGACGAATGGATGGCCTTGAATGAGATGTCTCAAAATGGATTCCCAAGCAAAAACGCTCCATTTCCCTTCTGATAATATACTCTGTAATTCAGAGCAATTCAGATAAAGATGTTGGAAGAGACGGGTTCCGAGTGCTTTGCTTTGGGGTCCGGTACTATCT
>JBGVTJ010000336.1:0-5687 GCA_041862515.1 Thermodesulfobacteriota bacterium
TGGCGGGAAAGTTGATCCCACCATGGCATATGAGCTGCACCTGCCTTCGGGCCGGACGATTACGCTTTTCTTTTACGATGGCCCCATCTCTCGTGCCGTGGCTTTTGGAGGACTTTTGAAAAGTGGCGAATCATTCGCCCAACGCCTCCTGGGAGGTTTCTCAGAAAAGCGCACATGGCCCCAAATCGTCCACATCGCCACCGACGGCGAGACCTACGGCCACCATCACCGCTTCGGTGACATGGCCCTGGCCTATGCTTTAGACTCCATTGAGTCTCAGAATCGCGCTCGCCTCACCAACTACGGGGAATACCTGGAGAAATATCCCCCCACTCATGAGGTGGAGATTTTTGAGAACACTTCATGGAGCTGCATACACGGAATGGAACGATGGCGGAACGACTGCGGCTGTAACTCGGGTGGGCACCCTGGATGGCATCAAGTCTGGCGCGCTCCCCTGCGCGAGTCACTGGATTGGCTCCGAGACAGTTTGATACCGAGATACGAGGAGAAAGTGCGCCAATTCCTGAAGGATCCATGGAAAGCACGGAATGACTATATCCAGATGATCCTTGATCGATCGCCCGAAAACCTGGAGGCCTTTTTGAACCGGCACGCCACTCGGGCGCTCAACGAGGACGAGAAAATAACGGTGCTGAAGCTTCTGGAAATCCAAAGACATGCCATGCTCATGTATACCAGTTGTGGATGGTTTTTCGATGAACTCTCGGGTATTGAGACGGTCCAAGTCATCACGTATGCCGGTCGCTCCCTACAGTTGGCTCAGGAGATCTTCGGAGATCCATTGGAATCCCATTTTCTCGAGCTTCTCGAGCGAGCGAAAAGCAACATTCCCGAACACGGTGACGGCCGTAACATCTACAAGAAATTCGTCAACCACGCCATGGTCGATTTGGAGAAGGTTGGCGCCCATTACGCCATGAGCTCCCTCTTTAAAAAATATGGTCAACGGGCTTCCATCTATTGCTATACGGTCGACCAAGATGATTACCAGAGTTCCGAGGCCGGAAGGGCGAAGCTTGTGGTAGGACGGGCAAGGGTGGCCTCAGAGATCACGCGAGAATCTGTCAGGCTGTGTTTTGGGGTCCTACACTTGGGAGATCACAACCTGAACTGTGGCGCGAGAAAATACCGAGGTGAAGATGCCTATCAAGCCCTGGCGCACGAGATTAAGGAGCCATTTGCCAGAGGAGATTTTGCAGAGACCTTCAGAGTGCTGGACAAGCACTTCGGTGGCTCGACCTACTCGCTCAGGTTCCTCTTTCGCGATGAACAGCGCGAGCTCCTGGATATCATTCTGGAATCGACTCTTGCCGAGATCGAGGTCATCTACCGGCAGCTCTACGAGACCAACGCCCCGTTGATGCGCTTTCTCAAGGATTCAGGTGTGCCCCCACCAAAGGCCCTCTATGCGGCTGCCGAGTTCGTCCTGAATGCCGGTCTTCGCCGGGCCTTCGAGAGCGAGGAACTCTCCCCGGAGGTCATCCACACTTTTCTGGATGAATCAAGATCGGAAGGGATCTCCTTGGATGAAGAGACCCTCGAGTACGCCCTCAGAGGAAGCCTCCAGCGGATGGTAGAACGGCTCTTTGCGAGTCCCACGGAACTGTGCCTGCTCAAAAAGGTGAATGAAGCTGTAGGCATGCTGCGTTCCTTGCCCTTCCAGGTTAACCTCTGGAAGGTACAAAACGTCTTCTATGATCTGCTACAGAGCATCTATCCGGAGTTGCGAGAAAAGGCTAATAAGGGTGACGAGAAAGCCCCAAAATGGGTTGGTCACTTCAGGGCCTTGGGTGAAAAACTATCGGTCCGGGTTGAATAGGGAAAAGAGCATGGGACTCGGTTGACACATCAACGTTAACGAGTGGCTGAAAGCTGGCGGCTAATACCCTGCTGCCTAAGTGAAGAAAAGATCCTCTTATCAGGAGACATAATGCGCATAGCAACGGAACCGTATCGAATGTATTCCAAAACCCTTTCACACCTTACCGCGGGTCGTTTATATGGGGGAGAAGGAATCATGAGGAGAGGAAGCGACATACTCCGGCGACCCTAGGTCTCTTGTGGATCTCTCTATGAAAACCCTAACTCGCATAATACCAGATGGCGACCCTTTTTCAGAAAAAAGCTTTCCCTATTTCTTCTCAATTAAAGCTCCTTCCTTATCTGGTTTTTGTAACCCATTGATATCAAAAACTTATTCCCATTTTCCTGAGAATTTTTGGGGAAATTTCTGATGGGAAACAATTGACAATAAAGAACATATGTAATAATATTCTCAAAATACCAATTCCGCAAAGAGGTTATCGAATGAGAAAAATAATCATTATTATCCTGTCAGTTGCAGCATTTGCAATTGTCCTGGCCGTAGTAATCAGTCTAATCAGGGAAGGTTTTAAGCTACCAGGTTATTTCTAAACCCTTACGAGGATCTACCCTTACCTCCTCAACAAGATTAGCACCGTATTTTACCCGGTGTCCCGGTGAAGGGTTACACTCCTCAATTTCCATAAAGAAGAAATTCCTGATTGAGGTTCTCAGGGGGCAAGGGAGAGAGGAGCAATCTCTTTATGAGGAGAACTATATGCACTGTCCCCGGTGTAGTTGCCAAGTTTTAAACAATACCTCGGTCTGTATTCACTGTGGCGCGGAGATAGGAGTGTGCATAAAATGTAAGAATTTTTCATATTTTATGGATGTAGATTTCTCCCATCTATTGGAATGGATATCTGCATCGATCCTTTTGGGCATATTCTTTAACTATTCAAAAGTCAGGTTTAGGAAATGCGCCATGTGCAAAAATAGTGTCCAAGTATGTATAAACTGTGGGAAGGCCTTCAGAGGCATGAATAAATGTCCTCACTGTCTATACACGCATTTTGTCGGATCTTATTCCATAATTAGATACCTGAAATCAAAAATGGGAGAGCAATGAGGGACTATTTTGGGAAAAAAGGCGTTCGAATTGTCCCCAAAAGATAAGGTCTCTCTTGTCAATTTTGGGTTAAAAGCTAAAAGGAATTAAGGAGATATCCAATTTTGAGGCAAGACCTTTCAAGGAAAATGAAATGGATGTTCCATATCATTGCCTCCTTAGTGGGTGCATATATATTTCTGTCATTGATTATGGCGTTATTTTCTGCGGGAGGGAGGTATGCCCTTTTTGGCCTTTTACTTCTGGGGGGGTTGTGTTTTGTAATCCTGAGGGCATTTGTTAAATCCAGAAGGCTGAGGGAGAAGCAAAGCAATCGCTCAGGGAGTGGGAGAAACCGTAAAACCTAAAGCACGGATGAGTAAAGAAGGGGGAAAATGTAAAAAGGCAGTGATGAGTTGCCACAGAATTCCTACGGATGAGGTTGTGGGTTCGATCCCCGCATTGTCCACAATGTGTTTTCAATGACTTACCAGGGATGGCCATCCCCTTTACAATTTTCCTCCCCGCCCTGAAACCCCGGGATCAACATGAAATAAATCCAACCTTTTCTCGTTTTTGACAAAAAAAGAGGGGTCAATGAAAAGACCCCTCTCGGAAAATCTCTCAGTCAATCTTTCCTTAGGCCCCAACCCCGAATACCTTATTCAGGATAACCACAATGGAAAAGATTATGTATACGGCGGACGAAATCCCTAATCCTACCTTAATAAAGGTGCTGGGCTGAATTTCTTTTGGCAAGAACTTCAGGTTCATGTACAACAACATAGGACTATAGACCGCCATCGTAAAGCCTCCCAGGACCGCCCCCATAAGAAAGAGGATGAAGGGTGGTGAGGGTATCCAAAGGGCAAAGCCCGCAAAAACGAGCAGGGCAAGCAGAGCAACTGTATATATCGCCCTCAGAGAATACTTCTCATTTAACCTCGTATGGGTATACAGGACCTCTGATATCATCCTCGACCCTAAATCCAAGGCCACCAACTGGGAACTGTACATTATGAAGAACGACATGGCCAGGAATATTACCCTTCCGAATTCCCCTGCCTTCGAAGCCAATATATTTGCCTGGGTTACAGCTATCTGAGCCCCTGCGGGAACCAACCCCTTTGGGTGCAGTACCTCTAATGCACCGTGGGCAAGGAGGACGATCCCGATAACATTGGCAAGCCAGAAGTAGATCGTTACATCATTCCTCATGACCGGGTACCATTTTTTCCAGAGAGACATATTCTTCTCCGAAAGCTCGAATACGTTTCCCGCGGTTGGTACGGGTTCCAACTTACCGGTTATAGGGCTTGTAACTCTACCAATATGGGAAGCCATCCCCCACTGTTTTTGTTGAACGGCGAAGGTATAAGAAAGGTTTCCCAGACTGCCAGCTCCTGCATAGATAACTGCTCCGAACAGGGCAAAGAGGTTTATTCCGGGCGGCAACCACCATTCCCCACCAGCGTTAAAGAAGATACCCTTTACCATCGCCTTCGCCCCACCAGGAGTGATAACCAAGGCTATTGAGATTATGAGGATGACCGCCGTAGCCCCCATGAAGAACATCGTTACCTTTTCCACCGAATTATAGACTACAGGGCCACCCAAAAGGATTATTACGGTGAGGACTAGGGTAAATTCAGCCCACCATCTCCAGTTGGCGCCTGTTCCCCCAAACAATACGTCTAATGCAGTCGCCCCCGTCGCAGCCCAGCCGGGCCACATATAGATGATGATGGCCGAAGCAAACCAAAACCAGCCAAAACCCTTCCACGCCCTCGAACAGCCCGTAAAGAAGGATTCCCCCGTCGCAATGGTATAGCGGCCAAGTTCAACATTGATAAACCACTGCAGCGACACCCCTAAAATAGCCAACCACATCAGCCCGGCTCCATACTGTGCCGTAAGCCTTGGCCACATAATGAGCTCACCACCACCAAGGGCAATTCCCAACACGATGATACTAGGCCCAAGCTTATACAACCTTCCCAAGGGGATTGAAGGGAGATCCTTTACACCCAAAGAACCCATATCACCTTTCGGAATGGGCCACTTCGCTTCACCCTTTTGAGAAACAGCTTCATCTGCCATAATACCTCCTCCTTTCGGAATGTTTTACGGAACCTTAAATACTTTCACCTCCTTTCCCTCGTATGAATTTCTACATTCTTCTATACTATGAAACTTCTATTGTCAAGCTTTTTTTAGCACTTTCGACATTTTTCCAGAAAATGGAGAGTTGGGAAAGGGGTGGAACTTTGATGTTTCTGATCTGAAGCTCCCCCCCTTGTCCTTCATAGAAACACCATTAGGAAACTAGATAAGGAGAAGGGGCAAGCCGATGAAGCTAACCCCTTAAAATAATTTGGTGTCCCCAACCGGATTTGAACCGGTGTTGCCGGCGTGAAAGGGTAATGACACGGTTTTCGCAAGTACCTGAATTACCTATAAATTGCCGAAATCATTGGGGTGAAGGTGTGGGAGAAAGTGTGGGATTTTATCAGATTTTGTGATCTATTTCAAAAAAAGTCCCACACCTGAGTCCCACACCTTTTGGGGAGGGTGGGACAAATTCGATGCCGGTTTCTCCGGTTGGGTCAGACTCAATGTTTCTGCCGCAAATAATCAGATTTGGCATCGATTACCGACAGGCATTTCATCTTGACAGGCCTTATCGAACCGCGTACGATACTCCAGAAACGGTCGGGAATGGTTACAATTTAGTGGTAAAAATCCCGCAAAC
>JBGVTJ010000337.1:0-10791 GCA_041862515.1 Thermodesulfobacteriota bacterium
AAAATCCGCCGCACTTTGAAGCACTGAACCAATACAGTGATTCCCGTAATCTAATCTAGCTAACCACTAAACGCATCAAGATTCTCGGCCATTTCCATGTCACCAAGCCATTCCAGGCCTCCGGAGATGAACCCAGCCAACAGGCTTGTACTAACCGCTACAATCAATAAAACGAGCATTCCATTAGCAAGTTTCTCCCGGGATTGCAGGCTGTTAATTTCCTCTTTTCTCGTCCAAAACCAAATCGCCCAAGATATTCCACCGGTGATCCCATTTCGCTACGGTGTTATTCACCTTCGATGATACAATCAGCTTCTGTTTCGACCAAACAATCGGCTTTTATGAAACCTTTGACTTCAACAAAGGTACAAGCTGGTCTGATTTCAGAGAAAAATTCACCGTGAGCTTTCGCTGCCTCTTTCCACTTGGAGATGTCTTTTAGCAGTATCCTGGTGCGAATAACGTCTTTGAGTTTGCCACCGGCCTCCTCAATAGCCTTCTTCATAATCTCTATTCAGTACTCGGTTTGCCCGTAAACATCATCCGGATGTGCAGTCGAACCATCGGGGGAGATTGCTGCTGTCCCAGATACAGAAATGGTATTCCCGATTCTTACAGCTCTTGAGAAGCCAATTGGTTTCTCCATTGGGGAGCCTGATGAAACATTTTTCCTTGTCATATTCCTCCACCTGCACGTATGACGTTATCTAAACGAACTCACATGTTCGTTTATACTCAGCTCATAAGAATATGCGCTGATTACTCATTTGCCGCATGGTGACATCTGACTCTCATTCCATTACCCGACTATCAGCTCCTCAAGCTTTCGTTTGGGCACGTGATGGACTCCCTTTTCGTCTCGCCAGTAGCGGAAGTCTCCCCCATGCTCCAGATCTTCCAGCACTACCGTTTCAGCAGGTTTGCCCAGGGCCAAGACGAGCCGGATCCGCAAGTGATCGGGAATCGTAAGATCGCGCCGCAGCCTTTCTTTTTGTATCCCTCCGATTATGCATCCCCCTAGGCCTTTCTCTACCGCCCCCAGCAGAATGGTCTGGGCTGCAATGCCGTCATCGCACCACCAGTCCTCCGTGAGAGTCTCGTCTATAAGGATCACGATGTAAGCAGCCGGGCGCTCCCCAGGGGAAGGGCCGTCCCAATCCTTGAGATGTGCGGCCCAGGTCAGGCAGGGGAAAATGCGGGCATTAGTTTCAGGGTCAGCGGATAGGATGTACTTGAGAGGTTGGCGGTTTGTTGCCGACGCGGTGAAGCGAGCAAGTTCTATCAATTCCACAAGTGTCTCTCGCCCGATAAAGTGGGATTCCTCAAAGCGGCGATAGCTTCGATTGCGCCGAATAAGCTCGTACAGACTAGTCATGAAATCTATCCTTTCTCTTCTTAGTTTAGTTCGGATTTAGGCGACCGCGCTCGATTTCCTTGGAAACAATGTGGAGAAAGTGAGAAGAAATTCCTTTTTCCGTTAGGATACCATAAATCAACCCTCCCCATGCAAATTACCCTTGTGACCAAAACGGATATTTTTGTGGAGTTTTCTGGATTTTCAACGTGACATTTGTGTAAGATATTGATTACTAATGAAATTCTGGGTTTCGCAGGTGAACGCCGGTGTCCCTGAGTGAAATCTGCTGGAGAAGTGGGGTACCCATCGAGGGTGAGCAGAGCTTGTCCTGAGTCTTCGACCGTGAGCCTTTCGGCAGTGAGCGACTCGACATGAGCTCGTCGACATGTCTCAAGGCCGAACTGCTCAGACCGAAGGGCGGAGCCCAAGGGCTTCGACGTGAGTCTTCGGCCGTGAGCTCCATTCGGCCCGAGCTCATGGCCGAGGGCAGACCGAAGGGCTCAGCCGAACGTAAGGGGAAGGCCGGTCCTTTAGAGACTGGAAGAGATAAGCATTCCCCGCCTGCGAGCCCCGAAAGGGTCACCTCACGAGGCACTAAAGCGAAGGAACAGCGGCGTTTCTCCCGAAGAACTCAGGAAACTCCACATATTTTTTGTTTGACAGGGAAACCCGTTATGGACGACCCACTATCCCGACAGAGTGAAATCAATGGCAATAGACTTACAGAGCTCATCAATTTCTCGTCAGGCTTACTAATCTCTCTTTCGTAAAATGCTTAAAAGGCAAAGGCTCACGAGTATAACGAGAAAAAAGGGGAGGCTAATAATAATTACCTTAACTAGTTCAACCGCACTAGCATAAAAGGCTTCCTCGACGGTAAAGCGGCCAGGATAAAAGGACTTCAAATGATGAATTTCTTCGAGCGAGTGCCAGCAGACAGCAAAGGTAATCCCAATACCTATGACAATCCCAAGTGATAGAAATAGTGTCCTCAAGTGTTTGACCATATCGGTATCCGCCTAGGTTGACTTTTGAACCCAGAAATCAGCCCCTTTAAATGGAACAATACACCTTGAGAGTTGAGAGGGCCAGGCCTTGCATTATAACATTCTTACCGGTGCATTTCTATCTGCCTGAGGGCACGGCTTACCGTAGCGTAATGAACCCCTAGATATTGAGCAATCTTTTTTAATGGGTAACCATAATACCACTAAGGAGAGCAATGCAAGGAAGGTCTCTCTGCCGGCATCGTCTAAAAAAAGGACTGTCTGGCATTACCCCTCGGGGTTATATGGTAGACAGCCCTCAAAACACTGTTTTCAGAGGCCGTGTCATACCAAATCACATGTCACATTGTAACGGGCTGTTGCCGAAATCCCCTGAAGCGAACATTAAAGAATTTTTGCTAACCATTCTTGGTGAAGCGAAACGGCCGCAAATCTAATGATTGAGCCCAAGGGGCGAGTTTTAGATTTGCAGTGGAGCGAACTGTAGAATGGTCAAAAATTCTTTTCAGAGAGCGAAAGGGGGCTTGGGCAACAATCCCGTAAGGCCTGCCCCCCTTTCTCAATTCTGATTTAACATTGTTCTGCATCCAGCTCCAGAGAATCCCCTTTTCCCTTTTTAGCCTTCTTCTTGCGTCTCTTCCATGCGATCGGCCGCCAGAAGCCATTGTAGCTGAAACACCCCCAGCCCCACCGGAGCCATCGAAGCAGTGCTAATGCCAGCCACAGTGCCCACGCGAGCATGGCGATGCGATAGAAAATGACCGGAACCGAGAATACCCAGGTCTGTGGCATCACGGCACGGGAACGGTCCTGAAACCACTGGAGGAGATAATTGTTTGAGCCATTTCCCATGATCCACATCTCTGGATGGCCCAATAGACCGTGTCTGATGGCATAGAAGAGGGAGAACAAGGCAAGGGCGGATAGAATCGCCACTCCCAACTGAACAAAATTAAAAACAGCCTTTCCCGTGTTCGCACCGAGCCGTTTGCGGAAGCCCAGGACGAGCAACCAGGCAACGATCAGAAAGGCAATCTCGATGCGTGCCTGGGTGAGTCCCAGACCCAAGAGAATCCAGTGGTGAGTTCTCAACGGTGTCACCGTCACACGTCCGAGGCCTGCAGACACGAGCAAAATGACGATCACAAAAGGCCAGAAGAGCACCGCTGGGCCTAGCTGCGGGCCGCCCGTGAAAAGGACCCAGCGCCGCCCTGGCATCTTGATCCGAACCTGGGCGTTGACGCTCTCAGTCCCCAAGTCCACGTGCGGCGTCCTAAATCCATTGGCAATGCCCTCAGGCTGTCGCCACTGGAGTTCCATGTACTGCCTTCCCGGCGTCAGCGGCAAGGTGACAAGACGGCCTTCCTGACGGATTGGTTGTGTTTTGCCATTGATCTTTACCACCTGGAGTCGAGCATTTTCGGGCAATGCTACGCTGTGTTGTCCGCCCCGACTGCTCCGCATGGTGAGACCCAATGTGGCATCGGTCGCACGGAGGCCCGGAGACATGAGCAAGCGGCTAGTGTCGACGGTGAGCGTTTTCCCGGGTATACCTTCAGGGCGGGTGATGTGAAGGGTGATGGTTTCGTTTGGCCAAGGGCGCCACTCCGGAAGCCATTGGCCCGCCTGGTCCTGGTGGTGAATGACCGAGATACCCCCCAACTCCAAATGCCAGATAGGGCTCACATTCATGCGCCAAATCTCTGTCCAGGAGGCCGTGTCCGGGGCGCTGAGGACCATTTGATTCTGTTTTTCAAGCACAGAAACCCACCGAGCCTCAGATTGCTGCGGTGCCATATTGATCAGAGCCCGGTTTCGTTCCACCCGAATATCTGCACTCGTGACAGACTCACCCTCGATCAGGGGGATTTCGAGGACGACGGCAGCCCCTCTGGGACTCGCCCGCAGGACTCTTGTTTCCGCCTGCCACGTCAAACCGAGCAAAAGTGTCCGTTCGACACGGACAAACGGGGGCAAGGTACCGGGTTCAAGGGTTGCCTTAAGTTTCTTCTCCTTGTTTTCGTCCAAACGCCGTAATTGGAGATAATCGTCAGCGATTCCATCTTCGTGGAGACCTTCCACCTCCCAGCCTTCTGCAAATGCCTCCACGGCATGGGGTTTCAGGGGAAGGGAAATCTGTATCGTGTCGCGGTTTGGCAGGGGACCTTCCATCAGGATCTGATGGCGTCCTTTGGGAAGGGCGATCCAGAGATGTCCTGCGGTTCCTCTGAAAAGGCCATGAGCGGGTTTGCCGTTAAGGAGCACCGTGTTGGGTAACCATTGCTGCATGTTTCCAGGCAGAGGGACCCCGACATCAGCCTGGGAATGAACTTCCATTCGAGCACGCAGGGTGTTTATCCCAACCTCCAATCGCAGACGGGGACTGGTGGCACAGTTGGGTGCGCATTCGGGTTTCTCCAGAAGGCGAACTCGGAGTTCGTCCAAGAGTTCTGGCGGCGGAATGTCCGCTTGCGCTCGGGTGGAAAGAGTCAGGAAGGAAAATACGAACGCGATACCCGCTGCCGTCCGTGCAGCCGTCTTGAAGAATTCGAATACGAGTCCACTCCCGCGGGTATACCGAATGTCCAGCAATCGGATAACCAGCACGGCCAGGAGGGCTACCCGGATGAAAGTCAGCACCATGTTGACCCCGGGCGACATGAATATGAAATGTATTTCCTGTTTACGCTCCACGGGCCCATTCCAGCGCATGGGGATGGACCGCCACTGCCACCCCGGGAGGCCCGGTCCAGTCTGAATGTTCGCTTTTGGATCAACCTGCGCCATCTGCGAGAGGTCCAAACGGGATACAGGGCGTTTCTCTTTTGGGGTCACGCTCGGGACTCTGTAGCGCGAGGGCTTTTCAGGAACCGCCCGATCGACGATTTCCTCTTCAAGCCTTCCTTCTCCCTTCAATTCTCTCTGGAGGGCGGCCTCTTCAGGAGCCACTCCCGGTGCTCGAGCCATCAATCGCTGGGTTTTTTCGAGCTGCGGGAACAAGCCTTGCCGAGTCTGGATGACCATAAATGGCACAGCAATCGCGACGAGCGCCACCAGACTGACTATCCGATAGGCCTGCACGAGACTTCTCAATCGGCCAAGGGGGAGGACTCGTAGCAAAGCAATGGATGCCAATGCATGGAGCCACACCCACTTGGGTGCTCCGGGTTCGTGATAGATCACGACCAGGGTGACGAGTGATACGATCCCCCACGGCCACTTCCAGAGTTTCGCAACTGCCAGGGTAATGATGAGGAGAAGAAACAGATCGAGCAAGGTCCACTGTTTCATCCATGTGTTTGGAATCTGATCAACACCCGTGGCATCGATCAGGCGCCAGCCTGGTGGGAGATTCAGGGTGCCCTGGACCTGATGAAAATCATGATCCCACCCGACTGCCGGAAGGCGCGATAACCCCTCGCCAATACGACTATCAGCAAGGAGCTCAATCTGGCCGCGTCGGACCTCAACACCGGCACGGTCCGATTCGTCGATCCGTGTGATGAATTGGGGTTGCCCATCCACCAGAACTCGTCCGAGCTTTATAGGAGGATTCATTTCCAAGCGCCAGCCCCGTGTCATGGTGCCAGCAATGCGATCCTGTATGGTGTAACCCCCGCCGTCGAAATCAAGCCAGAGGTTCCGATGAAGGGTGAGCTGATCTGGAGCAGGATCTGGGTCTCCCCGCCTTTTTTCCATGATTCGCAGTGTGTCGCCCGGCTGAATTCGAAATGCGGGAAATTGTTGCCATTCGGCAGGTAAGGTGGTCTGCCGTGGATCAATCTGTTGGACATCTTCGATGGTGACGAGGCGGAGGTGATTCCGTGCATCAAAAACCCAGACTTCTTCCTTGGGCCAAGGCCCCTCAGTTGGCGCAAGAAATATTTTCTGAACAGGCTCCTTGTGTCGTGCCTCAAGCAAAATGGTCCAGCGACCTGGTTTGACCTGAACCCGCAGGCGACCGTCGGGCTCAAGCCGTGCTGGTAGGGGGCTATTGATGGACAAAGGGATGTAACCTTCGATCAGAGCCCGTCCGAGAAGCGCCTCACGGGGTCTTCCGGATACGTTGAGATCGATGCGTGTAATGACCGTGAGTGGGATTTCATCCACAACGCGTCGGTAGACCCTCATACCAAGGCGTTCTTTCTTGTCTTCTTCCCGGACTTTTTCTCCGGCGGCCTGTTCTCGTAGCAAAAGGGTTCCTTTGGTATCGAGACGGGGGAAATCGATCCCCCTGTTGTTGATGGTAAGGGCAACCAGTCCGGTTTCAGGTGGAACGAGCAAGGATTCTGGGAGGTTCTCCCACTGAAACACGCCGCTCACCGTATGACTTCCCGCCGTGAGATAGACGGCTGGCCTTCCATCGCGTTGGGCGACAAGGGCCGCTTGATCATCGATCCGAACCTCCTGAGGCCAGTGCTTTGCACTGCCAGGCAAAGGGGCCCAGCCTTCAGTGGTCATGAGCCAGTTAAATCCGAAAGCTCCCCCCTTATCGGTTAGCTTCAATTCCAGTTGAGACGGCCAGCTGCAGCGGTGTTGGTTCCCTATACTGTAGAGAGAAGGGCAGCGCTCCTCTTCATGCCCATGGAGAACCCACTCGATCCAGGGTTTCAGCGGCTCAGGGACATCCTCAGGCGATATGGGCGCGGCAATAGAGGATCCCCTGGTACCCAAAAGGAGAAAGAGAAGCAGTAAGAAAGGGAGTGCTTTTTTCATGATTGCTCTCCAATCTGTGGATTATTTTAACAGCCGGGAAAGGTGGGTGAAAAGGATGAAATGGGCGTGGCATGGAGATGTGTCAAAAAAGATTTGACCCCTTGACCTTTAATTGGGAGTTTAGCGTCGGTAAGTGTTCCGTCCCTCTTTTTTGGCCCAGTACATGGCATTGTCCGCGTGGTTCATCAGGCTGTCATCATCCTGGCCGTCATTCGGGTAGAGGGCAACACCGATGCTGGCCGTAATGCGGAATTTATGGCCATTGACCGCATATGGCTTTCGCACCGTCCCCATAACCCTTTGGGCAATGGTGGATGCATCTTCTAACTTTTTAATTTCGGGCAATAAGAGCAAGAATTCGTCCCCCCCCATTCGGGCGACCGTATCATTCTTCCGCAGGAGACCGATAAGTCGCTTGCCGACAGCTTTCAGAAGTTGATCTCCAACGCTGTGTCCCAAGGTATCATTGATGTCCTTGAAGTGGTCCAGATCGAGCAACATCACGGCCAACTTCTGGCGGTTCCGGTTCGCTTGAGCCAGCGCAATGGTAAGACGATCCTTGAAGAGTAAACGGTTGGGCAGACCGGTCAACGGGTCGTGATAAGCCAACTGCCTCATGGTTTCCTCTTCCTGCTTGCGCTCTGTGATGTCCTCCTTGACTCCAACGAAGTGAGTAATAACACCTTCCTCATTTTTTATAGCTGAGATTGACGCGTCCTCCCAGTATAAATCTCCATTCTTCTTCTTGTTGAGGAACTCCCCGCGCCATTCTTTGCCATTGGAGATCGTTTGCCACAGCTCCTCATATAATTCGGGAGGCTGTTTCCCGGATTTTAGGATTCTCGGATTCTGTCCAATCGCCTCTGCGCAGGTATATCCTGTGAGTTGGGCGAATTTTGGATTGACGTACTCGATATTTCCGTTTGAGTCGGTGATAACCACGGGAGCCGGGCTCTGCTCCACCGCACGGGCCAATCTCAGAATCTTTTCTTCGGTCTTCTCGCACTGGACAAGTTCTTCCTGAGGTTCCTCAGTGCGCGTAGTACGCTCATTCACCGATTCTGCGGAATGACCCCGGTCTTTGCTCAATTCTTCCCTGTCCCGCTTACGCTCGGTTTCCAATTCCGCAATTCGTCGGCGCAAGTGCCTCAGTTCATTGATAAGCTGCCGTTTTGTCTTGTTCTCTTCTCTCATCTCCGTGATGCCTCAATCGATCCCTCAATTCCAAAAGGTCTTACCATTAAACGCCTCTTTTTGCAAATCGCATATTCCAAACCTGGACCCCCTGATCCGTTGTGTTTTGCCGATTAGGATACTTACTAGCATATCTTATGCCAATAGGGTAAATGTCTGTAATTATATGAAATTATTGTAAAATCAGGAACGTTTGTTGTTAATTCCAGTAAAATGCTGACAAATTTTGCGAACAGGGTGAAAAATTTTCACAATGTTGAATTTAGGAAGGATTTGACGCGCAGAGGGAAGGAAATGGGAAGGGGCAACATTAGCCTTTTCACCAGAAGGCATGGAACTCATTCAACGTAGTCAACAATGTCTTCAATTTCGTTCGTCCCCGGTTTCGCTGGCCCCTCAAAGTGGTCTTGCCATGAGACTCTTCTCTCCAAAAATCTGACCTTTCAAGGTCTGACCCATTCTTTCCCTACTTCTGGTAACAATCCAGGCAAAGAAGTTCCTTTCCCGGAGGGGGAGAAACCTCGGTCACCATCTCTTTCCCACAAAGGGCGCAGATTACTTTAAATGATTTCTTGAACGTCCGCCTTTTGTGATTTTTCCGGGGAAAGTTTCTCCTTTTTCTGGCCATTAATATACCCTCATCACGATTGCCTTATGGCCCATAGCGCCAGCCGATGTGCAAGGGGAGGCCCCGAAATTCTTTTATGCTCCCGGGGCCTGAGAATCCGCTTTCCGCATCATTAGCACTTTACCACTTCAACTGCTTGCAGCCCCTTGTTTCCCTGGGCGATCTCGAACTCAACTTCATCCCCTTCATACAGAACCTTGAATCCCTCTTGCTTAATGGATGAGAAGTGCACGAATAGATCATCGCCACCATCCTGAGAAATAAATCCAAACCCTTTTTTCTCATTGAACCATTTAACTCGACCTGTTGGCATTGGTTTTCACCCCCTTTCTTTTTCACACTGATAAGATGCAATCGTTTAGGTGAGGCTCAACAAGAAAGCCGCATAAGCTTCAAGAGCCATGCGGCCTGTTTTGTTCCAAACCAAAACTCTTTGCAACCTACAAGAGGAATATATCCCTTTTTTTCTTACCTGTCAAGAAGCGATGTGATTTTTTTCGCTAACTCATTATCATATGGATTTTCAGATGGGTATATTTCAATATCCAACCCTATTTACTCCATGCGAGGCTCGTTGTTGGACTTCCACCCATCTTGTTACCGCACCCTCCCCAACTGAGATGTATCCCGATCAGTAAAAAGACCACTACCATAAGACCAATGAGTATTCTCTTTAACATATTCCTCTTCCCTTCTTTCAAACGACGATACAGGCATTCGGGCGAAGTGTAGTAGAGTCAGAAGTCTCCTCCATTGAGAGATGCGGGGGGGCAGATCTCAGCGTTTGCCATTTCTTGGGAATTACGAAGCATCGAGCCGAACAGAGACCACAAAGCTTATGGCAACCAATGTACTTTACCAAGTCACACAATTGAGGACTAAAATTAAAAAATTTCACACACAGAGAACAGTTTCTGTACCCATGGTTGCATATCCTATGCCAAGTGGTGCTAAATATAATTATGTGAAATTATTATAAACTCTGAATAGGTTGCTGTTAAAACCGGTAAAATGTTGAAAAATTTTACAGGTGGGATGAAAAATTTTCACGATCTGGACCAAAAGGCGAGTTTCAGGATTGGACTGTTCAAGTGGAGGGAAATTAGACGGTTAAGAAATTAAGCGTTAATCCGGGATGTCAAATGCTGACGGGTTGTTGCCGAAATCCCTGGAGCGAACATTGAAGAATTTTTGGTGACTATTCTTAGTGAAGCGGAACGACCGCAAACCCAATGTCTGAGCATGAAAGGCGAGTTTTGGATCTGCAGTGGAGCGAACCTTACGCTAGAATGGTCAAAAATTCTTTTCAGAGAGCGAAAGGGTATTT
Source organism: Thermodesulfobacteriota bacterium (assembly GCA_041862515.1). Classification (GTDB taxonomy): domain Bacteria; phylum Desulfobacterota; class BSN033; order WVXP01. The sequence goes on from JBGVTJ010000337.1 coordinate 10,230, forward strand.
GGACAACAGGCCCCTGACACCTGACCCCCTCGCCGTCTCTGATTTTTGAGGAGACTACCTTTACGTCCGTACGCGACGGATCTCAAAGACGACGGGATTCCAGGCATCGGGACAAGCGTGATTTGCGACGTCCGGGTCGTCCAACCAGGGAAACCTTGCCCCATAACGCATGGCGAATACTTTGGGCAAAAAGCTGTAAAGCGCACTGATGCACACCCTGCCCTGCACAGTATCGCCATCAAAGACCACCTCGTCGCCCACCCGATGGCCGAACTCGCAATGGCCCTCCCGGCGGATAACCTTGGCGACAACGGTGAACCCTTGATCCTGGCACTGGCGTTTTTCGGTCATGTTAGTCTCCTTTATGACAAGGTGAGAGGGTTAGGCCTTGCATTATAGCATCCTCACTGTTGCCCTTCCATCTTTCGTGCTCGCAATTTTCAGTAATTATTCTTTTGTTAACGGGTTGTTGCCGAAATCCCTGGAGCGAACATTAAAGAATTTTTGGTAACCATTCTTAGTGAAGCGAAACGGCCGCAAACCCAATATCTGAGCCCAAAAG
>JBGVTJ010000338.1:0-5069 GCA_041862515.1 Thermodesulfobacteriota bacterium
GAGGGAATGTGGATTTCGCTATGTTTATCTCGGTGCTGAATTGGGCGGTTACCGAAGAGGAGGCTATGAAAAATACCTTTCAACGACTAACTATAGGGAGGGTTTGTCAAAGCTTATGGAAATTGGAAGCTCTTCTCTGGCGACATTTCTCTGTGCCGAAAGGTTACCGTGGCGATGTCATAGGAGGTGGATCGGGGACAGTCTGACAGGGAAAGGATGGGAAGTCATCCATATTGTCGATGAGAGGAGGACCTGGAGCTGGAGGCCGCGGAGATTTCTGACCGGCGCACAGGGGAAAAGGGCGAAGAGAGATGACACGAAAAAATAAGGCCTTGACATTTCCCTTTTTTGAATTTAATGAATTTCAATTCGAAAAATGAATAAAAATTCCTAAAATAAGACAGAAGATCAGCCGGAAGAGAAGGGAATTCCTAACTCGGAGGGCCGGTATCCTATCGGCGGCGGAAAAGGTTTTTGCGGCCAAGGGGTTTTACGGTTCCACCATGGATGAAATTGCTAAACGGGCGGAATTTGGGACCGGGAGCCTCTATAAGTACTTCCAGGGGAAGAGGGACCTCTATTTTTCCCTCATCGATGAGAAGGTTGAGGAGATAACCCGGTTGGTGGGGGCCGAACTGGGCAAGGATCTTCCCCCCATCGACAGGATTGCATCAATCCTCCATCTTCAACTTTCCTTCATCCAGAAGAACAGGGATTTCTTTAAGATTTACATTTCCGAGCGAAACTGTTTTCAATGGACCATGAAGGATGATTTGGGAAATGGAGTTCATGAGAAATTTATGGCCTATATCAATTCCCTGGAGGAGGTTATGCGCCAGGGCATTGCAGGGGGGGAACTCAAGGTGATGGATCCAAGGGACATGGCCCATGGGTTTGTGGGAATCGTAAATTCCTTCGTTTTCGAGTGGATCATGAGCCCGAGGGCGTATTCCCTGGCCTCAAAGGCCCAGACTATCATGAACATATTCTTTAAGGGCGTTCGAAGTCCGAGAACGAGGAGGTAGCCTTATGTTGAAAAAGATCATGGTCATTTATCTGTTGCTTTCGGTGATGGGAGGACCAGCGTTGGGAGGCGAAGAGGAGAGGGTACTGAGCTTAAAGGAGGCAGTGGAGATGGCCCTAGAGAGGAGTGCGGTTATCCATTCCGCCCGGGAGGGCATGAAGGGAGCCGACTATTTGAGGAAGGCCACCATGGCCGATTTTTTTCCGACCCTTCGTACCGAGTACGACTACACCCGCCTTGATGAGGACCCTTTCATTCGATTGGAGCCGCTGCGGACAAAAAGGACGGTTGGCACACAGGACAACTACAGTTGGACCACCGTTGTTGATCAACCCCTTTTCAGGGGAGGCGCCCTCTACTGGTCCTACCGGTTGGCCAAACTGGGAGTCGACTTAACCAAGGTCTCCCTGGAGCTCGTCAAGCAGGATTTGATCCTTCAGGTAAAGGCGGCCTATTTCACGATCCTCAAGGCTGAGAAAATTCGGCAGGTCGCGGTTCAGGCGGTGCAACAACTGGAATCCCAATTGAAGGTTTCGAGGGCCTTTTACGAGGTGGGCATCATCCCCAAAAACGACCTGCTGCAGACCCAGGTGCAAATGGCCCAGGCACGGCAAAATCTGACCAGCGCAGAGGTCGAGCTAGCTATCGGAAAAGCTTCCTTCAACACCCTCTTAAGAAGGGATGTGGGGATGGAGGTGAAGGTAGAGGACATCTTAGAGTATCGTCCCATGGAGGTCCCCTTTGAAGAGTCTCTGGAGAAAGCCCGTAAGAACCGCCCCGAACTGAAGGAGACAGAGCTCACCGTGAAGAAAGCGGAAAAGGAGGTTCAGCTTGCCAGAAGTGAGTATTTTCCCACCGTCAACTTGATATTCGACTATGAGAGGGTTGGGGATGATCCAGGGGTTTCGGGGAGTGAATTTGAGGATAAGGATAGCTGGAATATCATGGCCAGCGCTCGTTGGACCTTTTGGCAGTGGGGGAAGAAGAGGCAGCTAGTGCGGGAGAAAGAGACGAGGCTGATTCAAGCAAAGGATGCGCGGGTTCAAGTTGAGGATAGTATCTCCCTGGAGGTAAAAGACGCCTACCTGAGGTTGAGGGAAGCTCGGGATAAGATTGGTGTAGCCGAGGTGGCCATAGAGCAAGCCGAAGAAAACTTCAGGATGAACCAGGAAAGGTTTAAGGAACAGGTGGCCACTTCCACTGACGTCTTGGATGCTCAGACCTTACTCACCCAGGCCAGGACCAACTACTTCAATGCTCTGAGCGATTATCGTATTGCCTGGGCCAGGTTAGATCGGGCCATGGGAATAGTCACATACTAGAAGGGGAGGGAAATGCTTTAGGGGTGAGGGGCAATCCCCTGGTTCATGGTCTTTATTTCCCTCTCCGTGACCACGAAGTTGCGCGGCGATCGAGCGGTTTTGACAGGTCAGCTTCACTGAGGATATCGAGGGGAATCACGATCGCCGAGTGCACGCTTCATTTGGGGATTGGATTTCCTCATAGGTGGAACGATGTTGATAATTTGGCATGAATCCTGCTAATGATAGATCTATGGCGGGGTTTCCCCAGTACCGTGATCCTTTCGCCAACATGCTTTTGAATTCTTCTGCCCCGTTTGGTGTTGACATACCGTATCGGCTATGGTAAAAACGCATGGAGGACTGATGGATAGGCGCGGGGATAAGAAGGTTTTTTCTTTTTGCCCATATTCTCTGTTTCTCGGAATCCTTTTCCTCGTCATTAGCTTCGTTTTACTCGGCATTGATTCCCCTTCTTATGGGGGGATATACCGGTACATCGACGAGAATGGAAATTATTACTTCACCAATTGCCCCAGGGACTCCAAGTACGAGCTCTACATTCGGGAGAAGGGGGATTTTGTATCCGTTCGCGGGGATCCAGATCAATACGATCCCATGATCGAGGAATTTTCTGAGAAGTACGGCATCGAATCCGCCCTGGTCAAGGCTGTTATTCGGGCCGAGTCGGGGTTCAACTCCTACGCCGTCTCCCGCAAGGGTGCGAAAGGTTTGATGCAGCTGATGCCCCAAACGGCCGCGCAATGGAATGTGATGGATGTGTTCAACCCGAGGGAAAATATCGAAGGCGGCGTGAGGCACTTGAAGCACCTTCTCGAAACCTTTGGAGACAACTTAGCACTTTCCTTAGCGGCGTATAATGCCGGAAAGGAAGCCGTTATTCAAAATCGTTCGGTTCCCCCCTACGATGAGACCCGAAACTTTGTAAGGGAAGTTCTCCGATACTATGAAAGTTATAAGCATTAAGCCGGATACCTTTCGGAAGGTAGAGCCGAAAAGGCCTGGAAAGAGGGTGATTTGGAACCTTCCCAATGCACTTACCATCCTCCGCATACTGGCCATTCCCATTATCGTTTTTTTGCTCTTTTACCCCGGAAAGATAGCCAGTTTCTTCGCATCCATTATTTTTCTCTTTGCAGCCATTACCGATGGATTGGATGGATATATCGCCCGGCGGCAGAATATCGTTACTACCCTCGGGAAATTCCTTGATCCCATGGCAGATAAGTTGTTGGTAGTAACATCCCTCATCATGCTTATTCATCTGGGAAGGGTTCCGGCGTGGATTGTGGCGGTCATTGCGGGAAGGGAGATCGCGGTAACGGGATTGAGGGCCATCGCCATCAACGAGGGTATCGTCATATCCGCCAGCCAATTGGGGAAGTATAAAACCCTCCTTCAGGTCATAGCCACGACAACCTTAATCTGCCACTATCCCTACTATTCCATCGACTTACACAATGTCGGGATGATCTTTCTGTGGGCGGCCTTAGTCTTGACCGTGGGGTCTGGCCTGGACTATTTCAGGGGATTCTTCTGGCAGTGGGGTGAGATTCCCGGAACGGTTGACAAGAAAAGAAAGATGGTTTAATTTTTAATGACGCGGCGGGAATAGCTCAGTTGGTAGAGCACAACCTTGCCAAGGTTGGGGTCGCGGGTTCAAGTCCCGTTTCCCGCTCCAGGGCGGCGTAGCCAAGTGGGAAGGCGACGGTCTGCAAAACCGTTATTCACCGGTTCAAATCCGGTCGCCGCCTCCAATGATTTCAAGGGGTTAGGCAACTTTGCTTAACCCCTTTCTCATTCTTTGCTACCATTTGTTAATGGGAAGACGTCCTGGGAAATATTGATCAAGACTGATTCTAGTGCAATAGATCAAGGGTCTCGTTGACCCAGGGATTTTAAGTCCTAAACCATCAATTGGCGATTTCCCACCATTTTCAAACCCTTACACATCAACCACTTCCTGGGACCATGTTGGAATATGTTGGGTTTTGTTGGGTTATTTTCGGTTGTGATGGTTACAGTTTAGTTACAGTTTTTGTGACGATCTGGCCTGAGCCCTCCAACCATCTGGGCGGGGGAGAAAAGATGACCCTACTGAATTTGATGTCAGTCTCTCCTTGAGTCAGACTTACTATTTCTATCGCAAATCGATAATTTTGGCTTGTCCCCCGGTGATCGAATACATCTTGAATTCTTCACTGAGAACGACTCCACAACTAATCTCTTTTCCTTAAACCATTCTCTTATAGCATTTTCAGAATTCGTGGCGCGAGCGATTACCAAATAATCGGGAGGCGGGGTTGGCTGCTTCACGGTGCGAAAAAAATTTGCGGTCGACCCCACCGATTAGAAATAGTTGGGTAAATATTATCCACCAACAGAGATTCCCCTTTTTCTCCCGCCACGTTAACAAAAAATAATCTAGTAATATTAATGTGTTATAGGCCAAATCAATTTCTCTTTTTCCCGTCATCTTTGGCATTACTTTTGCCCTTAGAATAGTTGAAGTAATGAGGGGGAGTTCCATGAAGCAAGGGCAAGAAAATATATGAGACAGTCATTCTTTTTGGATGATACTTTGTGGCGCTATTCCCTTGTTGGCATCATTATTCTCTCTCTTTTTGGAATTCTGGGGTCTTGGGGCTTTGATGCTTCAGTTCTGCTGTATCCATTTGCACCTGTAACCCGTCTAAGAGTGTAGGGGATCGGAAATGGTCCGA
>JBGVTJ010000339.1:0-3290 GCA_041862515.1 Thermodesulfobacteriota bacterium
CACCTTTTTCTTCTGGAGAGCGTAGAGGGGGGTGAAAAATGGGGGCGGTACACCTTCCTTGGATCTGACTCGCATGTGGTCTTCAAGGTCAGAGGGGAGGATGTCCTGATCCAGGAAAATGGCGAGGTTCGCCACCACAAGCACGAGGGAGATCCATTCAGATTCCTGAAGGATTTACTCCGCATTTACCGCCCCGTTCCCACGGATGGACTTCCCCGGTTTTACGGAGGAGCGGTGGGATTCCTCGGGTATGACATGGTCCGCTATTTTGAGAAGCTCCCCGCTCAAGCCCAGGAGGATCTCAACACCGATGATGCGACATTCCTCATTACCGACACGCTGATAATCTTTGACAATGTGAGGCACACAATCAAGGTGGTAGCGTGTGCTCTTACCGAAGGGAAGCAAGATCTCCGAAGGGTATACGAAGAGACGACCACTAAGATCGATGACATGATCGAGTTGTTGCAGGCCCCCGTCGAAAAGAGAGACCTTCCAGGGGAAACAGAGGGTGATGCACCATTTCAATCCAATATGACCCCGGAAGACTTCAAGGCCATGGTGAGAAGGGCCAAGGATTACATTGTTGCAGGCGATGTAATCCAGGTCGTCCTCTCCCAGCGATTTCAAAGGGAGAATCGCATGGATCCGATTGATCTTTACCGGGCACTTCGCTACGTCAACCCATCTCCCTATCTTTTTTTCCTCAAATTCGAAGGCCTCATCCTCATCGGTTCGTCCCCGGAGGTCATGGTCCGTATTGAAGAAGGCGTCGTAGAGCTAAGACCCATTGCCGGGACGAGAAGAAGAGGAAAGAACGAACAGGAGGACAGATACCTTTCAGACGAGCTCCTGGAGGACCCGAAAGAAAGGGCGGAACATGTCATGCTCGTCGATCTCGGAAGAAATGATCTGGCGAGGATTGCCCGGATCGGCAGCGTGCAGGTCAATCAATTCATGGTGGTGGAGCTGTATTCCCATGTCATGCATCTCGTCTCTCATATCCAGGCACAATTATCCGGTGGCAAAGATGCGTTCGACGTCCTCAAAGCCACCTTCCCGGCAGGCACACTCAGCGGTGCGCCGAAGGTCAGGGCGATGGAAATCATCGATGAATTGGAGCCTTCCCGACGGGGCCCCTACGGGGGAGCAGTGGGGTATTTCAGTTACACGGGGAATATGGATTTCTGCATTACCATTCGAACCATGATGATCAAAGATGGGAAGATCTTCATCCAGGCGGGCGCGGGAATTGTGGCCGATTCCGACCCTGACGCAGAGTATCAGGAGTGTGTTAATAAAGCCATGGGGATGATGCAGGCCATTCGAATGGCTGGATCGGGGCTCGAAATAACCAAAACCGATGGTTATTCAGCGATGGAGGGAGAGACATGATTTTGATGATCGATAATTACGATTCCTTTACCTACAACCTTGTCCAGTATATCGGCCAGCTCGGTGAGGACGTGGTGGTTCATCGAAATGACGAGATATCCATTGATGAAATCCAGGAATTGTCACCGGATGCCATCTTCCTGTCCCCCGGCCCATGCACGCCCAAGGAGGCGGGAATCACCGTTGATGTGGTTAGGCAATTTGACAAGACCATTCCCACCATGGGGGTCTGTCTGGGACACCAGGCAATCGCTTTTGCCTTTGGTGCTAAAGTGGTCAGGGCTGAAAGGATCATGCACGGAAAGACCTCCAGGATCATCAACGATGGACGGACGATTTTCAAGGGCCTCCCCAACCCCTTCATTGCAGGTCGCTATCATTCCCTGATCTTGAGGAGAGATTCCCTTCCCGCCTGCTTGGAGATCAGTGCCGAAACAGAGGAAGGGGAAATCATGGGTGTCAGGCATAAGGAATATCTGGTGGAAGGCGTGCAGTTTCACCCCGAATCGGTGCTCACACCCAACGGGAAACGAATCATAAAGAATTTCTTGGGAATGGTCCATGGGAAACAAGACCCAACCATTTGGGGGCATGAGAAAGGAGTTTGAGCCATGATCAAGGAAGCGATTGAAAAAGTTGTGGCCAATGAAAACCTGAGAGAATCAGAGATGATGGAGGCCATGAACGAAGTGATGGAGGGAAAGGCAACGCCCGCCCAGATCGCCGCCTTCATCACCGCCCTGCGGATGAAGGGCGAAACGGTTGAAGAGGTCGCTGGCGCGGCCCGAATCATGAGACAGAAGGCAACCAGGATCGATGCCCGCTCATCGATCATCGTGGACACCGTGGGGACTGGAGGGGACGGGATGAACACCTTCAATATCTCCACGACGACGGCCTTTGTGGTGGCGGCAGCGGGTATCACCGTGGCGAAACACGGAAATCGTGCAGTCTCCAGTAGTTGCGGAAGTGCCGATGTCCTGGAAGCCCTTGGGGTAAACATCGGTGCCGGACCGGAGATCGTTGAGGAATGTATCCAGCAGATCGGAATTGGCTTCCTCTTCGCCCCCCGGCTCCACGGAGCCATGAAGTACGCCATCGATCCACGAAGGGAGATCGGCATCAGGACGATATTTAACATGTTGGGGCCCTTAACAAACCCCGCCGGGGCCACGTCCCTGCTCATCGGCGTCTATGATCCCAGGCTGACAGAGATGTTTGCCGGGGTCCTGAAAAGCCTCGGAGCAAGAAGGGCCTTTGTGGTTCACGGCTCCGACGGCCTCGATGAGGCAACTGTAACGGGAGAGACGCGGGTCTCCGAATTGAAAGACGGTCTCATCACCACCTACAATATTAACCCCTTCGACGTATTCGGTGAGACATACCCGAGTGAGGAGCTTATTGGTGGTGATCCCTCGGTCAATGCGCAAATTACGAAGGATGTCCTAACGGGTAAGGACGGGGCCTGCCGAAAAATCGTCCTCCTCAATGCTGCCTTGGCTATGATGGCAGGCGAAGAGGCCAAAAACATCCGGGAAGGCATTGCGAAGGCCGAGGAGTGCATCGACAGCGGGGCGGCCATCAAGAAACTGCAGGCCTTGATCGAGATGAGCAATAGCTGAGATGAGGCGATGATCTTAGACAAGATTATAGAAGCCAAAAGGAAGGAGGTTGCTTCTCTGAAGGTGGAGAGGCCCCTTTCACGGTTGGGAAATACTGTGAGGAATCTGCCCCCTCCCCGCGACTTCAAAAGGGCGATCAGTAGCTCCCCCTGTTCCATCATTGCCGAGGTAAAGAGGCATTCCCCATCCAAGGGGAGGATCAGACAAGATTTCGATCCCCTCCAGATTGCCATTCTTTACCAGGAAAATGGGGCTGCGGCTGTGTCGGTGCTC
>JBGVTJ010000340.1:0-35256 GCA_041862515.1 Thermodesulfobacteriota bacterium
CGATGACACCGGGACGGGGTTACCTTTCTTACGGATTGTTGCCGAAATCCCTGGAGCGAACCTTAAAGAATTTTTGGGAACTATTCTTCTTGAAGCGAAACGGCCGCAAATCCAATGTCTGAGCCCAAAAGGCCAGTTTTGGATTTGCAGTAGGGCGAACTCTAGATTGGTCAAAAATTCTTTTCAGAGAGCGAAAGGGTATTGGGGCAACAGGCCCTCACATGGATGACCCCACATGCACATATGCACATGGAAGATGGGTTTATGTGTGCTTGAGAAGTTCATTCAGGGCGATTCCTCCGAAGCCTTTTCGAGCTCTTCCTTACAACGGACGCAATACCGCGCGTTGGGTATGACCTCAAGGCGCTTCAATGCGATGGGTTCTTCGCATTCCTCGCACATCCCAAAGCTGCCGTTCGCGATGCGATCCAAGGCTTCATCCACCTCAATCAATTTTACCCGTTCGTTGTCGCTCAAACTCATGAGGAGATGGCGATTGTAACTGGTGACGGACTCATCCCCGATATCCTGAATTCCGTCCTGGCCAATTTCCTGGGCAGACCCATCCCGTTGCCTCATTTGTCCGATAATCTCCTCCCTCGCCTGAAGTAACCTTTTTCTAAACTGTTCTATTAATTTAGGTTTCACTTCTCTACCGCACAGAGTGGCTAACGGCTTACCTTGGTGCCCAGGTTGGATCTCCTTGCCGCCTGCTCCACCTTCTCCACCCGTGGGGCATCGAGCCAAAGTCCTTCCAAGTCGTAAAACTTCCTCACCGGGTCAAGGAAGACATGGACCAGCACATCGTCGTAGTCCATTAAAATCCATTTCCCCCCTTCAAACCCCTCCATTCCCAAGGGACGGATGCCCATCTTCTTTAAATCATCCTCTATGGAACGGGCGATGGCCTGGACTTGACGATCCGACCTCCCGCTACAGATGAGGAAGTATGCGGTAAAGGAAGAGACCTTCTGAACATCTAAAAGGACCAGATCGTAGGCTTTTTTCTCCAAAGCGGCTCGGACACAGCAGAGTGATTTTTCCCTCGAACTCGTCATCTTACGATTTTCTTGAACCATCTTCGGCGATTTCTAAATACTCTCCTATCCCAACCTCCCTTCGCCCCTGTAAAAATGGTGTCGCCTGATATATCTCTCCACTTCGGGGGGAAGGAGATATCGTACGGACCTCCCCTTGCTTACCTCTTCCCTGATCTTGCTGGAGGATATGTCCAGGAAGGTAACACCCTGCAAATAAATGGAATACCCATTCCGATGGGTAAAGCGGTCTCCCTCCTCATCGTAAACGAAGGCATCTGCTATCTCCGGGGGAAGATTGGTGGCCGTTAAGGGCTTTTCGAACCCTGGCCTTGTCATCACGATAAAGTGGCATAGTGAGAAGAGTTCTTGAAAGGACTTCCACGTTCCAATCTCCAAAAAGGCGTCCATGCCCAGAATGAAGAACATTTCCGAGCCGGAACCATACTGCTCCCTGAAAAATTGAATGGTAGAGATTGAATAGGATTTACCCGGTCTCTTCAACTCAATGTCCGATAGGGAGAAATGTGGATTGCCCGAAATCGCCAATCGCACCATCTCCATCCGGTGTTCTCCCGGGATTCCGCCTTCAACCTCCTTATGAGGTGGCACTGCCGCGGCGATAAAAATGACTCTATTTAAATCAAACCGTTCCCGTATCTCTTCTGCTGCCCTTAGATGTCCTAAATGGATGGGATTGAACGTTCCGCCAAAGATCCCTATCCTCACCCGTCACCTCGCTCCCTGCAACCCTATCCGCCCCCGAAACGGGAATGGCATGGGAGCTAACCCACCGCCGTATAGGGTCAAAGGGATAACGCCCTGCCATAACCTCTATGGCCTTCTATACCGTTTCTAAGCCCCCTTCCCTACTCTCCTCCACCCGATGGATGATTTCTCCCATCAATCTTTCCACTCCCTCCCCCGTTAAAGCGGAAATGGGAAAGACCTGTATCTCCATCTCGCCGAACCTTTCCTTCACCTCCGGAATCCTGCATCGAACATGATGTAAGTCAATCTTGTTGAGGGCGACCAACTGGGCCTTATCCAATAGGCCAGATCTGAAAATCTCCAGTTCACGATTAACGAATCGAAAGTCTTCGATGGGATCGGACCGACAGTGACCTGAGATGTCGATGAGATGGATAATCAGGCTCGCCCTTTCGATATGCCGTAAAAAACTTACCCCCAGTCCTGCACCGCGATGCGCTCCCTTAACCAATCCAGGAAGGTCGGCGATGATTAATTGACTGAATTCCCCTTTTTTCACAACCCCGAGATTGGGAATGAGGGTTGTAAAGGGATAATCGGCAATCTTCGGCCTTGCCGATGATATCCTTGCCATGAGAGTCGATTTCCCGACGTTCGGATATCCGATCAACCCCACATCCGCCAAAAGCTTCAATTCCAAGTTCAACCACTTCTGCTCGCCCTTTTGGCCCTCCTCTGCCCGGGAAGGCGACCGATTTATTGAGGAGGCAAACCGGGCATTCCCCCTTCCCCCCTTACCTCCCCTTGCCACCACAAACCTTTGATCCTCTATGGTGAAGTCCTGGATGAGTGCATCGGTCTCCAAATCCTTAACCTGGGTTCCCACGGGGACCCTGATCATGAGATCCGATCCCCTCTTTCCGAATCGTTTCCTTCTCCCGCCGGGCGCGCCATTTCCGGCCTTATAGTGCTGCGAAAAAGAAAAATCCAAAAGGGTTGACAGATGAAGATCTCCGGCCAGGAGGATATCCCCTCCCCTTCCACCATCCCCTCCGTCTGCTTTCCCTTTTGGAATGAATTTTTCTCGCCCGAAGCTTACACACCCCTTACCGCCATCACCTGCCTTGACCCATATCTTGGCCTCGTCCCGGAATTTCATCTCTCCGGTGATGCCGGTCCTGGATGTTCTAAGGTGCATACACGCTAACCTGTCTTCGGTCTCTTCCTCTCCTCTCGAACTTCACAACCCCATCTTTTTTCGCGAACAGGGTATAATCCCTTCCCATTCCCACGTTCTCTCCGGGATAGACCTTGGTACCTTTTTGCCTTACCAGGATATTGCCGGAGCGGACAACCTGCCCACTGTATCGTTTAACCCCCAATCGTCGCCCCGCGCTATCCCTTCCGTTCCTCGAGCTCCCCCCTGCTTTCTTATGGGCCATGGAAATCCTCCTCCCTTTCCATCTATTTGGCCTTCTCAGGCTTTAATCTGTGAAATTATCAATTTGGTATAGAGTTGGCGATGTCCCCTTTTCCTCCTGACGTTTTTCCGCTTCTTCATCTTGAAGACCACGATTTTGCGGGCCTTACCCTGTTCAACGATTTTGCCGAAAACCCGCGCCTTGGAAACGGTGGGAGTTCCCACGTTGAAGGTTTCTTCGCCGCCGAGCAGCAAAATCTCCTCCAGTTCCACAACGTCTCCCACCTCTCCATCGATCCTTTCGGTCTGGATCAAATCCCCCTCACGAACCGTGTACTGTTTCCCTCCAGTCCGGACTACTGCATACATCACGTCTTCCCCTATCGGAAAGAAATTTGTGGACTTATAAAGTAATATATTTTCCCATGCTTGTCAATCCCATTTGCCTCCCATTCTTCTCTCGGGTGGTACGCTTTCAACAGGGATGGTTTGGATTGAAAAGCCTAACAGTTCAAGTTTTTCTCAACTTTTTTGGCTTCCTCAAACTTCCACAATCTCGAATTGATCCTGATGGAGTCCCTCTTTGGCCTTGATGATAACCTTTTTATCCAATTTCCTTTCCAGGTATTCGATACCCGTTTGCTCCTCGTCATATAAGAGATCCGCTACTTCGGGGTTGACATCCACCATGATGGTGGCCCCACCTAAACCAGAGGACGACCGTTCGATCTCCCGAAAGATGTCATAACAGACGGTGGTTTTGGATTTGACGTATCCCGCTCCATCACAATACGCGCACGGCTCGCAGAGGATTCTCGGAACACTCTCCCGAGTCCTCTTGCGGGTCATCTCCACCAGACCCAATTCGGAGATCTTCAGGATGTTGGTCTTTGTCCGGTCCTTCTTCAGCGCTTCCTCTAAGGCGACGTAAACCCTCTCTCGATCCCCATCCCTCTCCATATCAATAAAATCGATGATAATGATACCGCCGATATTCCTCAATCTCAATTGGTAAGCAATCTCCTTTGCCGCCTCCAGGTTGGTCTTAAGGATTGTATCCTCTAAATTCCTCTTCCCCACAAATCGCCCCGTATTAACATCGATGGCCGTGAGTGCCTCTGTCATGTCGATTACGATGTATCCCCCTGATTTCAACCATACCTTCCTCCCTAAGCTCTTATCGATCTCCATCTCTATTCCGTATGAATCGAACGTGGGTTCACTTCCCTCGTAAATCTCGATGTCGCATCTGAGCTTGGGCATGTATGTCTTCGTGAAGTTGATGATCTTCCAATATTCCTGTTGGTCGTCGACGATGACCTTGTTCACCTCTGGCGAAAGGAGATCCCGAATGACACGAAGTACCATGTTCAGATCGCTGTGGATAAGGCAAGGCGCTGAGCAATTCTCCTTCTTCGTCTGAATGTTATCCCATAACTTTAGCAAAAAATCCATGTCTCCCTTAACAAGCTCCTCGTCCCCTCCCTCACTTGCCGTTCTCACGATGAAACCCAATCCCTGAGGTTTGATCCCCTGGACAATTCCCATCAATCGCTTCCTTTCATTCTGCTCCTTAATCCTCCTGGAAACACCGACATGGTCAACCGTGGGCATGAGCACGAGATAGCGGCTTGGAAGCGTGAAATGGGACGTAACCCTCGTACCCTTTGTCCCAATGGGCTCCTTAGATACCTGGACCAGGATTTCTTGTCCTTCACACAACAGATCTTCAATCTGTGAAGGTTGGGAGAGATAGCTTGGTACCCCCTGCATCTCGAACTCAAAATCCACCTCTCCGTCCGACCCCTCTTCCAGCATGAGATTATATTCCTCGATATCCCTATAGACATCGGAAACGTAGAGAAAGGCCGCCTTTTCCAAACCGATATCCACAAATGCCGCCTGCATTCCAGGTAATACCTTAATCACCTTCCCCTTATAGATGTCACCAACGATGCTTCTCCCTTTCGTCCTCTCGATATAGAGCTCTGCGAGCATGCCGTTTTCCAATAAGGCTACTCTCGTCTCCTGGGGGGTTACGTTTATGACAAGTTGGTTTGACATTGGATCGCCTCCCTCATGTCTCCACCAGTTTGATGAACCGCAATCCCTTTACCTCTTCTTCGGTGAGGCCGAAAACCCACCTGATCACTTCCCTTGCTCGGGGCCTTTGCCCATCTTGCCCTTTCAAAATAAATTCGATGATTCCTCCCTTCCAATTCAACACCTCCCGGAATGACGGGGGAAATCGACTGGTATCCATTTCCGCTAAAGGGATCGTATCTATTATGCTGACCCTACCCACCGTGGAACGAAGGTCAATCTCCCCGATCCCGCTCTTTCTCCTTTGAGCATGGATTACGTGATCCCGTCCCAAAAAAGCATCGATCCTCTCCTGAAACCCGTTAAGGTGGGAAAAACCCAAAACGCACCACTGGACTTCCTTTGTGTAACCCATCCTCCGTGAGGGGGAAATGATTTCCAGTGACGAAATTCCAAGTCCTTCCGGCAACTCCCCATTGAGCTTCTCCATGAAGATCTCCCCTCTTATCGGCTCCAAGAGTTCGAAGTCCGCCAGCTCTGCCAAGCTTTCCACGCCAAGGGAAAGTGCCCCTTCGAAGCTAATCTTGGGCAAGGGATGAAATCCTTGCGAATAGAGCAACGGTAGATGAGCCCTTCTCGCTGCCCGATGAAAGGCCATTACCATCTCAAGGTGGGAGAGAAATCTCGCCTCCCCGAGTTTAAAGACCCTTACCCGAATTCGCATTGGCGAAATCAGCCGCCTCCCCCGACGGATGTCCGGCTGGGAGGAGATCCGCCGTTTCAACTGCAGCCTCGCCCCGTTGTGCTCACATATCCCACAGTCCTCGCAGGAATTCTCACTGCACTGGGGAGAGGTTTCTCCCCCCCTGCTCCTCTCCCACTCCCGAAGGAGGAATGCCTTCTCTATCCCCGAATCGATGTGTTCCCACGGGAGTACCTCTGAAAAGGTCCTCCTGCGATTAGCGTAGGATTCCATGCTCAGCCCGCAGGAATCAAAGGCCCTCTTCCATAAATCGAATTGGAAATGCTCACCCCACCCATCGAAACGGCATCCCAAGCTGTGAGCTTCCATGAGAACCCGGGAAAGTCTTCTATCACCCCTTGCAAACACCCCCTCCAGGAGGCTCATACGAGGGTCTTGCCACTTGAGCCTCACCCCCTGCTCGCGAAGCTTAGATTTCAAGTAGGTATGTCTCTCCAGGATATCCCCCAGGGGAATTTGAGGCTCCCATTGGAACGGGGTGTGGGCTTTAGGAACAAAGGTGGAGACGCTCGTATTCACGTGGATTGAGGTCTTATCCCTTCCCCTCACGAAACGGAGCCTCCCCGATAGATCCGCTACCGCCCTGAGGTCCTCTTCCCTCTCGGTGGGCAGTCCGATCATGAAGTATAACTTAACGGATTGCCACCCCCTTTCTGAGAGATGCCAGGTGGTCTCAAACAACCTGTCTTCTTCAACTCCCTTGTTTATCACATCCCTCAACCTGTCGGTTCCGGCTTCTGGGGCCAGGGTAAATCCGGTTTTACGAACCCTCAAGATTTGGTCCATCATCTGTTGGGTCAGGGTCTCAATGCGCATAGATGGGAGGGAAATTGCCACCTTTTCCCCCTCATATTGAGCCATGACATCCGTCAACAACTCCCGGATGCAGGAGTAATCGCCAGGGCTCAGGGAGAGCAGGGAAATCTCTTCGTATCCCGTTGCGGCCAGCCCTTTATGGATAATCCCCTCTACCTGATCAAGGCTTCTTTCCCGATAAGGCCGATGGGTAAAGCCAGCCTGGCAAAATCGACATCCCCTTTTACATCCTCTGGCGATCTCCACGGTTAATCTATCGTGGATGATCTTCATAAAGGGAAGGACGGGACGGATGGGGTGCTCGATCGTATCCAAATCACGAATCAATCTTTTTCTTACCCGGCCTACCTCCTTTGCCAGGGGCTTGATCTCCGCTACGGTATTGTCGGGGTTATATTGAACCGTGTAGAAGGAAGGGATGTATACACCGGGTATCCTCGACAATTCCATCAACAGCGCGCGCTTATCGCCCCTCGATTCCTTCCACCGAAGAACGATATCGGCGATTTCCAGAATGGCTTCTTCCCCTTCTCCTATCAAGATGGCGTCGAAGAACTCCGCCATGGGTTCGGGATTAAAGGTGCATGGCCCACCACCAAGGATGACGGGATAATTTTCGTCCCGCTCATCGGCCACCAGGGGAATAGATGAGAGGTTCAGCATATTTAATACGTTGCTGAAACTCAACTCATACTGAAGGGAGAAGCCGATGACATCGAAATCCCTCAGGGGCATACCCGATTCCTGGGAAACCAAAGGCATCCCCTTGCTCCTGAGGATGGCCTCCATATCAATCCAGGGTGCAAAAACTCTCTCACAAGCGATGTCATCCCGGGAGTTGAGGATGGAGTAAAGGATCTGAAGGCCCATGTGGGACATGCCCACTTCATAAGCATCCGGAAAGGCAAGGGCAAACTTGAGCCTGACTTTCTCCGAGTCTTTATGAAGAGAATTGACCTCGTTACCCAGGTACCGGGATGGCCTGGAAACGAAGGGTAATAACCCCGTTATCATTAACTCCCTAGGATATTGAGGAATTTACGTAAAAAAATAAAATACTTACCACTATTTGTCAACCAAGGTGTGCCGTTAGCCTTGGAGGGTTTTCGGTAAAATCTACCGGATAGAGGTATTCTAACTCATTGGGGTTCCATGGCACGATCGATATATGACGACCTATTGAGATGATGAAAACCGATTCCCAGGAGGGCTGTTGAGAGTCCGTACAAAAGGAGATGTGAAAATCAACATCAATATACCTCTGACTGCACTCCTAGTAGGATATGGAGGCTAACACTGCCGACCTCGAATCCGTTCCTTCGTCTCCGTGAGCAATCGCCTTCCGTTTCTCAGCCTCTGGTTAAGACGAATCTGAAGGACCTCCTTTAATCGATAGCGCCTTTCCAGAAGACACAGGTTATAGATACAGAAATATCCGACCAAAGCAATGACGGTCCCTACGATGAGGCTCCCCACCCAGAGGGGACATGCGATCTTGGCAAATGTTGCCCATTTACCCAAAAAGGGGGTAACCTCACTGGCAGATATTTCCCCCCCCCAAAAGAGAGAGCCCGACTCGATAGCAGAAATAGTAAAAGAATGGGGCCGTTGCGACATTGGTAATCCACGTTGCGGCGAGACTTATGCGCAAATTGACCCGCAAAAGGTTGGCCATGGCGGCTGAGATCAACATCTGAATCCCCAGTGTGGGAGTGCACGCTACAAAGAGACCCAGGGCAGTCCCTTTAGCCAAAAGCTGGGGCCGGAATCTCCAGATATCAGGATGGAATAGAGTCTCCCCAAAGAACCGAAATAACCATATATGCCGAAGTTGTTGCCGGCTTAGCTGAAGGCCTTGGATGAATTTTCTCCATTTGTTCAATTCCCTTCGCCTCCTCTTATTCCAATGAATGATAGCTCAGGCCCTGGGGAAAAACAATGAAGAATCTAGGGCCGTTCCTCGACCATCCGGGAAATTCCGGTATCGCTGAGCGTATCTTGCTAAGGAAACGAATCCCCTTCGATGAGGTGGCCTCAAAGAAGCTGTTGACACCAATCGGATTCTATGTTAATTTTTTCAAAAAAATAAGCTATTTAGGTCGCCCCGGGCGGGCTTCAGGGGAAGACGGTGGAAATCCGTCGCGGCCAGGCCGCTGTGAGTGGGGATCCTTCTCTCACCCGTATACGCGGAGGACCCTAGGAAATTCAGGGATCCAAGACCCTGGATAAACCGAAGGGCGAAACTTGTAAGAGCCACTGTCCTGAGTTCACCGAAGGATGGGAAGGCGCAAGGAGTAGGTTGATCCACAAGCCAGAAAACCCGCCTAAATAGACTTCACATGAGTCTTCCATGGAAGATGGTGAAGC
The DNA here is from genome assembly GCA_041862515.1 of Thermodesulfobacteriota bacterium. Taxonomy (GTDB): domain Bacteria; phylum Desulfobacterota; class BSN033; order WVXP01. The sequence continues at coordinate 9,158 of JBGVTJ010000340.1, forward strand.
CGCAGTTAACCCAGTTCTTCCTTTGAAGGCTGGGTTTTTTGACATCGAGGGGAGTGTTATGCTCAACTTCTTTTTCAAGGGGGGCCCCGTCATGTATCCCCTTCTCTTCTGCTCCGTTATTTCCCTGAGCATCATCTTCGAAAGGGGCCTCTTTTGGCTTCGCCTCAGCAGGAGCAGGGATAGCGGCCTGGTGGGCCACATCCTGGAACTGGCCGAAAAGGAGGAGTACACATCCGCCTTGGAGCTCGGAAAACAATCCAAGGATTACATCGTGAGAATGCTCATGGGGGGAATAGCCCACCGTCGTTATTCACTCCCCAGTGCCCTGGAAATGGGTGCGGAGGAGGAAATCAAGAGGATGAGTAAATATCTCAACATCCTCGACACCATTATCACGGTGGCACCCCTTTTGGGAATTTTCGGCACCGTCATCGGGATCATCAATTCGTTCGACCTCCTTGGCCGTGCCGGAATTGAACACCCTCAGGTAGTAACCGGTGGTATCGCCCAGGCCTTGATCACCACGGCCACTGGTCTGGGGGTGGCAATGATGACCCTTCTGCCCTACAACTATTTTCTGTCGAAGATTCAATCCGCCTCCAAGGAACTGGAAAAATTTGGCACGAGCCTCGAAATTACCTTCGAGAGGCAAAATGCCAAATTCCGACAATAGGGGGTCCTCGGTCTATGCGGCTAAAAGGACAATTCATGAAAAGAGGAAGGATTGAGATGATCCCCCTCATTGACGTTGTCTTCTTGCTCCTCATCTTCTTCATCTATGCCATGCTTTCCATGACGATCCATAAGGGGATTCCGGTCCTTCTCCCGGAGGCCAAGACATCACTCATCGACAAGGAGGAGTATCTCTCCATCAGCATTACCCGAGACCACAGGGTCTTCCTCGACAAAAGGGAGGTTCCCATGGAAGGACTTCTCCAGAGGCTCAGGGAGAGGAGAGAGGAAAACCCTCAACTGAGGGCCTTTATCAGCGGGGATCGGAGCGTCCCCTACGAGTGGGTAGTAAGGGTATTAGACACGGTGAGGGCCTCGGGCCTGAGCAAAGTCTCCTTGGAGACCCATTGGAAAGAATGAACGCTAACCGCGATCTCATATGGGGAATTGCCCTATCCCTCCTCGTCCATGGGGCCTTTTTTGGACTCCCATTCTCCCCCGGAAGGCAAGGGCTCACCCTCACCCATCAGTCCATACCCTTGGAGATCTCCTTGGTCAAGCTGAAGGGCCAGGGGGATGGCCGACCTAGAATGAAACTCGTTTCTCTGAGCCAACCCGAAAGGGTTGGGCAACACCTTAGCATAAGCAAGAGAAAGGTCACGAAAAGAAGGGAGAAATGGCCTGTTAGTTTTGGGAAGAACCCCATCCCCGTCCTCAGGGAAAAACCCATTATTCCCCTCAAGGGAAAAACCCTTTCGCAAGCGCAGGAGCCATTATCCCCCGCTCCACAACGCAAGGGTGAAGACTTGGCTCCACAGCCGGAGGGAGAGGTGGGGGGAAAACCCCGTTTGCCGAGTCCTTTATCATCGGCGGGAAACCGGCTAGAAGGGGAAGACCTCAAAGCAAGCCTCATCCCAAAGGGGGAGAATTCGGCAGGGAACCGCCTCATCACATTGGCAAAGCCCAGATACGACGGAAACCCAAAACCCCCTTATCCCAGAATCGCTCGAAGGAGGGGGTACGAAGGTGTCGTGGTTTTGAAGGTCGAAATCCTACCCAACGGCCGGGTTGGTGAGGTCCGAGTCAAAAAGTCTTCAGGTCATCACATCCTGGATAAGTCCGCGCTCAATACGGTGAAGAAGTGGAAGTTCATTCCGGCAAAACGAGGAGAAGATCCGATACGGATTTGGGCCGAGATCCCCATAAAATTTGAATTTGAATAAGAGGGTACAATGGGCCGTATCTGGTTGCAAGCGCTCTTTTTTAGTCTGCTCCTGGTCGAAGTCGGCTTTTCAGCGACTCGAGTTTTTGTGGATGAGGTAGGAAGGCGGGTAAGGGTCCCAGACCCCCCAAAGCGAATCGTTTCCCTCTCCCCCAGCATAACTGAGATCCTCTTCTCCCTGGGGTTGGAAGAACGAATAGTCGGGGTGTCCAATCACAGTGATTTCCCCCTCCAAGCCCTTGCAAAGCCGAGGGTGGGAAGTTACATCAACCCCAATGTTGAGAGGACCATCTCCCTAAACCCGGACCTGATTTTGGCTACGGCAGCTGGGAACCCCCGGGAATTTGTGGATAGAATGGAAAGCTTGGGATTGAGCGTTTATACCGTCTTCCCCAAGGATTTCGATGGCATCCTTACGAGTATCTCTCATATCGCCATGGTGACCGGAAGCGAGCATTGTGGGGCCAGGGTGATTCGGGAAATGAGGAGCCGAAAGGAGAGAATTCTCCAGTTGACCCGTGGTCGAATCAAACCAAAGGTTTTTTTCCAGATCGGGACGGCGCCCATCGTTACCGTGGGAAAGGGCAGTTTTGCCGACGACTTAATCTCCCTGGCAGGTGGCCGGAATATAGCTGGGGGAGAATCGATGAAGTATCCCCGCTACAGTATTGAGGAAATCCTTGTTAAGGCCCCCGATGTCATCATAATCACTTCCATGGACCCCAGGGGGGATTCCCAAAAATTGGCAGAGCAGTGGAATCGATGGGAGACGATCCCCGCTGTAAAACAGGGGCGTGTCTTTGTCATTGATTCAGACCTGGTTGACCTCCCCTCACCGAGGATCATCGATGGCCTAGAGGGCATCGCCCGAATTCTCCACCCGGAGCTCAAGGGGATTTTGAGGAACAAATGAACAGTATCGGATCTTTTCCATGATCGTAAGCCCCAAGAAAATCATTACCGTCTGCTCCTTATTCTTCTGTTTGCTGTTGGGGGTCATGCTTACCTCCCTCTCCCTCGGTGCGGCAAAGATCGGAGTCGCTCAGGTATTACGAATACTCATCCACCACGCAGTCTATTTCGATAGCCCGGTGGGGCCGGAAGGACTTATCATCCTTTCCGTCAGGTTGCCCAGAATACTCCTTGCCGGGCTTGTCGGTGCAGCCCTTGCGGTTGCAGGATGTTCTTTCCAAGCCCTTTTGAGAAACCCATTAGCTGACCCTTACATTTTGGGTGTCTCCAGCGGTTCTGCCTTAGGAGCCGTTTTGGCTATCCTCGTCGGCCTCAGCGCCACCTCCTTCGCCATCCCATTAGCCTCCTTTTGTGGCGCCATGATTACGGTCATGCTCGTCTTTCATGTTGGGAAGGTGGGAAGGGGCCTCCATACCAATACACTTCTTCTGGCCGGGGTGATCATTAGCTCCTTCTTCTCGGCCATCATCATGTTCCTCATCTCCGTTGTCCAAAACGAGGACCTTTCAAAGATCGTCTTCTGGTTGATGGGGGACTTCAGCTTCTCTAATTATCATTTCATCCTCATCATTCTCCCTTATATAGCGGGGGGAATAGGGGCGATCTATTCAAATGCAAGGGGGTTAAACCTTATCGTAATGGGGGAAGAAACGGCTGTTCAATTGGGGAGCGACGTGGAACGATTGAAAAAGATGGCTTATATATTCGCCTCCCTCGTCACGGCAGCGGCTGTATCGGTTTGCGGCCTAATCGGCTTCGTAGGGCTCATCATCCCCCATTCCGTTAGAATGCTTTTTGGTCCCGATCATCGCCTTCTCATTCCGGCCTCAACGCTCGTGGGAGCATGCTTTTTGATCGGCTCAGATACCATCGCCAGAACCATTGCAGCTCCCACGGAACTTCCCGTGGGGGCGGTAACGGCAACCTTCGGGGCCCCCTTCTTCATCTATCTCCTCAAAAGGAGAAAAGTATAGAGTGGCGAATATCGACGTTAAGGAGATCTCTTTCAGATATGCCACCCATTGGGTCATCGAGGATCTCTCCTTCCATGCAGAGGAGGGGGAATTCTGGGGCATTATCGGCCCGAATGGCTCAGGAAAAACTACGTTGCTCAAAATTCTCTACGGACTTATCAACCCTCAAAGGGGAAGGGTCTTCATTGATGGCGGCGAATTGAGGCGAATGAAGCGGACCGATATCGCGAAGAAGATCGCCGTCGTCCCCGAAGAAACCCAAATCAGTTTTCCCTTCACCTGCTTAGAGGTTGTCCTCATGGGGAGATCGCCCTATCTGGGGCGCTTACAATTCGAGGGAAGAGATGACTTTGAAATAGCAGAAAGGGCCATGAGTCTTACCGATACGCTCCGTTTTTCTAAAAGGCCCGTAAACGAACTGAGCGGTGGGGAAAGACAGCGGATCTTCATCGCTCGGGCCCTGGCCCAGGAGCCGGAAATCATTCTTCTCGATGAACCCACATCCAATCTTGATATAGGCCACCAGGTCGAATTTTACGACCTCATAAGCCGGTTGAATCGAGAGGAAAAGCTCACCATCCTCACTGTCTCCCACGACATCAACTTGGCGTCGGAATACTGTCGAAAAATCATCCTTCTCAAAGGGGGGAGGATATTTAAGATGGGAAGCCCCAGGGAGGTAGTGGTCGAGGAATCTATCAGGCAGGTTTATGGTAGCCGGGTTTTGGTGGACGAAAATCCCGTAACGAAATCCCCTAGGATAACTCTTTTGCGGAAGGAGCCATCAAACATCGGAAGCCCTGAGGCGTAGGTGAAATGATAAAACTTCAGGAAATAGAGAGGGCAAGGCAGACCATTCAAAAGATGCTCCATCCCACCTCAATATTGACCTCCGATTCCATCAGCGCCAGGGTCGGCCTGAAGGTCTATCTCAAGTTGGAGAACCTATAAAAGACGGGGGCCTTCAAAATACGAGGGGCCTCCTATAAGATCTCAAAACTGGTGTCCTCGTCGGACATAAAGAGGGCCCTTGCCGCCTCAGTTGGCAAATACGCGCAGGGAGTAGCCTTAGCAGCGTTTTCCCATGGTTTTCCTGCCACCATTGTTATGCCACAACGAGCACCCCTGTCGGAAAAGCTTGCTACGAGGGCCTATGGCGGAAGAGTTATCCTTCGGGGGGATTCCTTTGAGGAGGCCATGGATACGCCCGGGAATTGGAAAAAGAGGGCCTCGCCATGATTCATCCCTTCAATGACGAGGACATCATCGCGGGTCAGCGAACCATCGGCCTTGAGGTCATGGAGGCCCTGTCGAAGCTGGATGCTATCATCGTCCCTATCGGGGGAGGAGGACGAAATCGCCCCAACCATATTGATGTTGATGGAGCGCAGGAGAATCGTCGCGGGGGGAGCCGGAGCGGTCCCCCTGGCGGCCGCCCTTTGGAAGGGAGATACGAGGATCAAGGCATCCAACTGCGTCTTGTTGATCAGCGGGGAAAACATCGATGTCAACCTCATCGATCGCATCATCGCACGAGGGCTTGCCAAAACGGGGCGAATTATCCGTATCGCGGTCAACCTCCGGGACATACCCGGTTCCCTCGCCACCATCTCCCGCATCATCGCGGCGGGGGGAGGGAATATCCTCCACATCTACCGCGATCGGATCTCCAAGGGGATTCCCATTGGATATACTAAGGTCGTCCTGGAACTGGAGACTGCGGGGTCTGATCATATCCAGGAAATCCTTGGAAAATTGAAAGAGGATTATGCCGTTGAACTGGCCTGAATGGACGGGTGTGGAGCCTCTTAAACGCAATACGCGACCGCATCATTGAGATGAAACGCTATTCGGCAATGCCCGGGGAATCAGCGAGATTGGTGGTAAAGATCAATTGCTCCCCCCTTGCGGAAAGGATCTTTTTTACCTCGGTAAAGCCCCTCATTGCCATCAGCACGTGTAGGGATAAAAGTGATGATAACAGAACCCCCCGGGATCCCCGTATTGGCGTTCCGTATCCACGAGACATTGCCGGATCATATCTTTTGAGGCCTCATCGTAATCGGGCCGCTCCTCCTCTCTCCTTTTACACCCCATACAGATTACCTCATGATCGTATACGGAGAGAATTCTCTCATCCAATACCTTATGGCACCGAGAACATTGGGTCGCGCAGAGAATCCTTTCCTCCCACTCCTCTTTCATCTTACTCACCTCTTACCCACCTCCCCATACACACTGAGGTCAAACCCCTTTTTTCTCCTGTCTCTTCCCACTTCTCTCAGATCCCCATATTTCCACTCCATGGTTTAACAATTTCACTTCGAAATCTTCTGGGGACTGGTAGAGAATGGTCTGGAAACCTACTTCACGGGCGGGGATCAGATTGCGCTCCTTGTCATCGATGTAAAGCACCCTCTCGGGAGTAAGGTTGAAGCAACGGATAACCAGCTCATAGACGCCCATCTCCGGTTTTCTCATACGGGCCTCCCACGAAAGGATGGCTCCGTCGAAGATGTCATAGATACGATACCTTTCCTGGAGGTAACGGGTTGTTGTCTTATCCACGTTGGAAAGACAGTAAAGGGGATAGCGTCGCCTCACCCTTTGCAGGATGCGGATCGTCTCCGGAATGGGGATCAACATCGTTCTCCATTGCCTGAGCTCCCGAGCAACTTCGCCCTCGACCCTCAATTTGGGAGCTAATCTCCCCCACAGCTCCTCTTCGGCGATGAAATCCTTGTTGTAGAGTTTCCATTCCTCAGAGCCAACCGTCAAGGCGTAGAAGTCCTCGGCTGACATCCCAATCTTCGACTCAAATTGTGCGAAGAAGGACTTGAAATCATCCCGCACGATTACCCCACCCACATCCGATACGATCGCCTCAACCTTCATCATCTTCGCCTCAATTCCATCTGAGAGCGATATCACAAAAAAGATCTCCAGATTCGTGACCTTCTTTAATTTACCACCATGTGGGATCGATTTCCACAACCAGCGAGCAAGAGAGCTTCGAAAAAGGAGTCCTTCGCAACTCAAAATATTTTTTCGGCCATTCTAAAGCTCGCTCCACTGCAAATGAGCGCCTACAGCGCTACTTCGTTCCAGAACTCGTCCTGCGGGCTCAAACAGTGAATTTGCGGGCGTTTCACTTCACTAAGTCCTTCGGTTCATAAGTTCGATTACGAACATATTTAGACTTCGGCTGAGCTCAGTCGAAGCCCTCGGGACTTAGTGCTGAGTGAGTATTTGCTCAGATCCTGCTCTAGGAAATACGTCATTGTATTTGCGAATCGAAGCACTAAGAATGGTTACCGAAAAACCCTTGATTCGCGCTCACAGCTCACTTTTTCGATTTTTTAGCAATCTCTGTAATTTCATTTGACAAACCCCCTGTTTTACGCCACATTATGAGGCATTGACTTCAACGGGGAGAAAGTCCGGTGTCGGTGGAAATTTCCGTCAAGGAGATCGTTAGGGCGCGTGCAGTGATCTATCGATATCTGAAGCCCACCCCCCTTATCTACTATCAACCCCTTTCCGAAATCACCGGTTTTCAAACGTACATCAAACACGAAAACCACAACCCCACTGGTTCCTTTAAGGTCAGAGGTGGCCTCAACCTCGTCGCCTCTCTCCCTCAAGAGGAGAAGGAAAGGGGGGTAATTACGGCTACCCGGGGAAATCACGGTCAATCCATAGCCATGGCCTCCCGGATTTTTGAGGTGCCTTGCACTATTGTTGTTCCCCACGGAAATAACCCCGAGAAGAACAGGGCCATGAGGGGGTTTGGGGCTGAGCTGGTGGAATACGGTCGGGATTTCGACGAGGCAAGGCAAAGGACCGAAGAGATCCGCGAGGAAAAAGGACTGCGGTACATTCATCCCGGCAACGAGCCCAAGTTAATCAACGGTGTGGGAACCTACAGTTTGGAAATCTTCGAAGACCTGCCCGACGTCGATGCCATCATCGTTCCTATCGGTGGTGGAAGCGGGGCGTGTGGAGCCATCACCATCGCCCGCACCCTCAGCTCCACCACGAGGGTCATTGGCGTTCAAGCGGAAAAAGCTCCTTCCGTCTACCTCTCTTGGAGGGAGGGTCGGATCATTGAAACCGAGAGTGCGGATACCTTCGCTGATGGCCTGGCGACTCGCGTCCCCTTTGAGATGACCTTCAATATCATACGGGAAGGGATATCGGATATCGTGACCGTGTCGGAAGAGGAGATAAAGTCGAGCATTCTGCTCTTGCTGGAGACGACCCACAATTTAGCGGAAGGAGCGGGAGCGGCTCCCCTTGCAGCCGGTTTGAAGATAAGGGACCAGCTGAGGGACAAGAAGGTGGTTATGATCTTGAGCGGGGGAAATATCGACTTGGCTACCCTCAGGTGGGTCTTGAGGGATGAGGGGAAACATAATGGGGAGTTGTCCCACGGGAATCCCTCAAAACGGCGTTAACCCTTGAATTCGGCCCAGAACCCCACTCGTTTCTCGAGTTCCCTCTCCGGGGCTTACAGTTCCCTTTTTTTGCCCGATAACGGAATATCCTTCCAAATCCCTTCCACTGTTGTCCACATGCGGGGGAAAAATTTCGCGTCTCGACCTCCTCGAAAACCTTTACGCTGTATGGAAACGCGGCGCCGCAATTCCCACAGATGACAGCAACCCCCCATCTTGGATACCTTTGACCAGAGCAAAAAAAAGAAGAGGGGGCATCTGCTCCAATTACACCACGGAATATCATAGATCACCCCCCGCCCCTTTTTTATCCACCTTTGGTCTTCTCGGTGAGAAATTCGATCTGGCGGGCTATTCGAGGGTCGTCCCTCGCCTTTCTCTCCATATTGGCAATGGAGTAAATCACCGAGGCGTGCTTTTTATTGAAGGCTTTGCCGATGGCCTCAAGGGAATCATTGGTCAACTTCCGACAGAGATACATGGCAACCTGCCTGGGGAGGTAGATGTCTTTCCTCTTCGACTTCGATTTCATCCGTTCGATATCGACCCGGTAATACCTTCCTACCACCTCTTGGATGCGCTCGACGGTGATAATCCGTTCCTCCTCTTTGACCACATTCCTCAGGGACTCTCGGGCCAAATCCAGGTCTATTGGGCGATGCATCAACGATGATTGGGCGATGATGCCGATGACCGTCCCCTCCATTTGTCTAATATTCCCATTGATATGGGACGCCAGGTACTCCAAAACGGCATCGGGGATATGAACACCTTCTGCCAATGCCTTGGCCTCCAAAATCCGCCTGCGTGTTTCCTGCCTCGGGGCCTGTAATCGTACCACAAGGCCACATCCCAGCCTCGATTTTAACCCCTCACCCATTTTTGGAATATCTTCCGGAGGGACAATACTGGTCAGGATAATCTGTTTGCCGCAATTGTATAAGGTATCCAAGGTATGGGATAGCTCCGCCTGGGTAGCGGGCTTTCCGCTGAAAAAGTGAACCCCGTCGATTACCAGGATATCACTGTATTTTCGATACTTCTCCTTGAAGGAGGCGGTTTCATCCCTCCTCAGGGCGGTGACTAGTTCATTGACGAATTCCTCCGCAGAGACAAGACAAATCCGAGTTTCCGGCCACTTCTTCAACATATAATTTCCAATAGCAGTGGACAGATGACTCTTCCCCAACCCCACATCGGAGTAAAAGAATAGCGGATTATAGTGAATGCCGATCTTATTGGAAACGGCCCATGCGGCCGAATGGGCAAACTGATTACAGGGCCCGACGACAAAACGTTCGAAGGTAAACCTCTTGTTTAACTGGATTCCCCCCAAGGGGCCCGTTGCCATCTTGGGCAGCACCATCTGCCCATTTCCATTGTGAGGAGAGGGGGAACGGTTCCTCTTTGGGGCGGCCTTGAGGTAGATTTGACATTCGTCATCCGCAATTGATTGAAAGGCCTCCTTAACCGTCCCTAGGTAGTATCGGTTCACCCACTCCTTAAAGAATACATTGGGACATTCCAGGACGACCTGCCCCTCCTTCATCTCCTTGAACTCCAAGGGTTTAATCCATAGGTTGAAGGTATCAGAAGTAAGTTTTCCTCTGATAGAAGCCTTGGCTTTCGCCCACATCTCTTCCATTGTCCCTACCCCAAAAATCCTCACCTTAAGAATAAGTGAACCCGAAAATCGATGGAGTGTCAAATTCGGTATCGGCCATTTACGGAATTCCGCCATTTCGAGTTTTCCACAACCAAAATTTCCTTGAAAATACTCGTTTCGAGGGGGGATGGATGAAAAGCCCATGGAGATAAAATCCTTTGGAGCCCCGATGCCTTAGCCTCAATATTCAATAAGTTGCCCCAGTTATCCACGAATGTGGACATCTTTTTCCACAATCGAAATCTAAAGATTTCTCTCTTTTCCTTCGAATTTCGAAAAATTTCAAAAAGGTGAATTTTTTTTCGACGGGAATGTCACAGAAGCAAAGGAACCCATTACGGGGTGGATTCCCTGAAAACTGGAATGGCGTAGGGCCCCTCTCGAATATAACAGACCGATGGCTCGATATTCCTCTTCCTGAGCCGGTCAATGGAGTAAATCAAGGCGTTTTGAACCATGACCTGGATTTTTTCCAGATTCGACCTGTCCTTGAATTCGCCCAAGAGAAATGCGTAGCCGCTGGTTCCAGGAAGGATGACATAATCCTCCTTGGGAATCTCACTTGAACAATAGATCAATCCCTCTTCGCCGACTTTTCTGAGGGGCATACCCCATACCTCAGGTTCCCATTGGTCCTTTGTAAATCGCCAATGGGAGTTCCGCAGCAATTCAAGATACCCATCCGGTCCCTGTAATTTCATGAGATGGCTCAGTGTCTTATATTCGGATCCACCAATGGGCCTGATATCATAATTGTTGGCGGCGATGATAATCACGCCGCCTTCTTTCACCGCGGGGATGGCGCCAACCCCTGCCTTTGCGGTTTGATAGTGGTCCCTCCCCACGTATCCGCCGTGAGTGAGAACGATATCGAATTGCCTCTTCAGAGGGATCTCGGCATAGGCCTTGATCATCTCAAAGGCCTTCATGTGTGCCTTGACCAATTCGCCCGCAAATACCCGCGTGAGGCGCATATCCTTATCCAGGGTGACGTTCACGATGAAATCCACTCCGACGGCCTCTGCGACTTCTAAGGCCTCCTCATGGCACGGGTTTCCATCGAGAATGAGGTTGGTGGCATTAGGATCCTCAAGGTAATAGGGCCCGTGAAATCTCTCGATTGTCTTTACGTCAACCAGTCCGGGGCAAATGGCTTTTCTTCCGCCCGAAATCCCGGTCATGAAATGGCTTTCCACAAGCCCAGTGGCGATCTTCAGGTCGGCACAATGGAAATCCTTGTTGACATAAACGTGGGTTCCCCTTCTCGTCTTTCCTATGCTGACCAGGAGACCTTCGTTCTCACAATCGTGATCGAGGATTGTGAACTGGTCAACGATCTCCTCCCCATACATATGGACCTTCTCCTCGTGGGTACTAGCCCGATGCATCCCCGTCGCAACGATGATCTTAATGTTCTCCCTTTTTATTCCCTGGGATTCTAATCTGCGCAATATGGGGCCGAGAATCCCCCTTTCCCCCCTGTAGGGGACAGGCCTGGTGATATCGGATACGGCGACCGAAACGGTCATATCCTTTGGCCTCTCTCCCTTCTCCTTGACAATCTCCTCCAATCTCGGGCTCCCGATGGGCTTTGAAAATGCCCTCTCGATCTCCCCTCGCCAGTCATCGATGTGGGGGATCCTACCCATGCTGATCTCGACCGTATCCCTCGGCACGGCGATCTCCAACGTTTTACGACCATACTCCAAGGGAATCCGCTTCCAGTCTTTGGTAGCGACTCGAGCCAGGGCCTCCTTTAATTCCCGTTTCATATCCACTCCATCCTCGAGGTATGGAATGAAGCCCTCCAGGGGATTTTAGCCCGCCCTTGGGATCAGGTTCAACCCCGCGAATAGGCCGCCACAATGCTTCATTGGCCTTTACTCCAGGGGTAAGCCCTCTGATGACCCCTTACCCCGTGTGGTCATTGCATCCATCCCGATCGAAAGGGCTAAATCATATCTAGCTTAGAGAAGAGATGCCGAGAAATCAATGCTTTTGTTCATCCAAAGCTGCCTTGATGATGACTTGCCTCAAATGTTCTGTTTTGAGCTGGAACAAGAGGGGTTAAAAGGGTTATGAGAAAAAGGTGGTCAGGGGACGGAGATTGGTGTAGAGTTAACCGTAATGGATAAATCGCCTATGAGGAAGAGGATGTATGGATCATGCAAAACCCATGAAACCGTTATGAGGAGGAAGAGAGATGAGAGTACGCGATATCATGACGGAAAATCCCCTAACCGTGGATAGCGAGACATCTATTGTTGATGCTAAGAAGATTATGAAGAAGAACAACATCCGGAGGCTTCCCGTTGTGGATAAGGGTAAACTCGTAGGAATGGTAACCCAAAGGATGATCTTAGAGGCTTCTCCCTCTCCGGCCACGTCGTTGTCGATTCACGAACTCCATTACCTGATATCGAAGATGAAGGTGAAGGAGATCATGGTCAAAAATCCCATCACCATATCCCCTGATACGACCTTCGAAGAAGCACTCCTCTTGGGCCAAGAAAAAAGGATAGGAGCCTTTCCCGTTGTGGACAAGGAAAAGTTGGTGGGGATTACCACGGAATCCGACCTGGTCCGGTTTATCGCAAGCATATGGGGGGCGAAGGAAAAGGCCTCGACCATCATCGTCGAGGGGATAAGCCAACGCTTCGGCCTATTCAAGGAGATTGTCTCCATCGTCGATAGACATGAAATCCCCATGTTGAGTATGATGACGTATATCGCCCCGGGTAGGGTGGATTGCTGCTTGATCATTCGAGTGAAAACGAAGGAGGTAGATTCCCTCGTAACGGATCTCAAAAAGGCCAAATTTAAAGTGATCTATTGGGAATGAAAAAATACCTCCCTTCTTCACCTCCCGGAAATGGAGGGATGAAGGATCGGAGAGTTACCGCGAAAAAGGGTTGATTTAGCCGGGGTAAGTTTCTCATAATAGACGCTATATCTTACCATTTACGAAGGATAGGGAGGGACGCCATGCCGTACGGATATCACGGAAGGATCTTGAGGGTCGATTTGGACAGTGAATCCATCGCTGTAGAGGAACTCCAGGAACTCCTTTACAGCCGCTATCTCGGGGGAGGAACCCTTGCCCTCTCCTACCTGTTGAGGGAGTTGGAGCCGAAATCGGACCCCTTGGGGCCGGAAAACATCCTGGTCTTTGCCGGATCGGTGATTTCGGGAACGGCTGCTGCCGGGTTGAGCCGCTTCTCGGTGGCGGCCAAATCCCCCCTCACCGGTGCCTTTGGGGAGGCAGAGGCAGGGGGTTGGTGGATTCCGGAGCTGAAATTCGCCGGATTCGATGCCATCATCATCAAGGGGAGGGCACCAAGGCCCGTCTATCTCTGGATCCACGACGGTGAGGCGGAGATCCGTGATGCCGGCCGGCTATGGGGAAAGCTAACCAAGGAGGCCCAGGAGGGGATTCGAAAGGAACTCGGGGATGAGCGGATTCGGGTTGCCCTAATCGGTCCGGCCGGAGAAAAGTTGGTCAAGGTGGCCTGTATTCTCAACGAGCTCAAGCATGCCAATGGCAGGACTGGGTTGGGTGCCGTGATGGGATCGAAAAACCTCAAGGCCATCGCCGTGAGGGGCAAAAAGAGGGTGAAGGTGGCCGATGGGGAGGCGGTTAAGAGGCTGAGCAAGTGGTTACGGGACAGCTATGAGGAGCCCTATTTCAGCATTGGCAATCTGGGGACGGCCCGGGTCACCACCATGTTGAGCGAACAGGGGATCCTTCCCACCCTCAATTTCCGGGAAGGTTCCTTCGACGCTGCCGATGCCATCAGCGGCGAAACCATGGCAAAGACCATTTTAGTTCGCCGAGGGACCTGTTACGGCTGTTTCGTCCGGTGTAAGAGGGAAGTTCAGATCGGTGAGCCCTATTTCGTGGATCCCATCTATGGAGGGCCGGAGTATGAGACGCTGGCTGCCTTCGGTTCCATGTGTGGCGTTGGTGATTTGAAGGCCATCTCAAAGGCCAATCAGCTCTGCAATGCCTATGGCCTGGATACCATCTCCACGGGGAACCTCATCTCCTTCGCCATGGAGTGTTACGAAAACGGCATCCTTAGCAAATCGGACACCGGTGGTCTTGAGCTTCGCTTTGGCAATACGGGGGCCATGATGGGGACGTTGGAGATGATTGCAAAACGGGAGGGCCTTGGGGATGTGCTTGCCGAGGGAATCTGCCCAGCGGCCGAGAAGTTCGGTCAAGGGGCGATCAATTTTGCCATCCATGTCAAGGGCATGCCGGCTCCCCTCCACGAGCCCAGGGGGAAGGTGGGGGTTGGCCTCGCCTATGCCACCTCTGCAACCGGGCCCGACCATATGGAATTTCCCCACGACCCCTTCTGGGCATCTGAGGCAGGGATTGCCCTTCTCAGGCCCCTGGGAATCCTCGAACCCGTGGATGTCTATGACCTAGGCCCCAAAAAGGTGAGGATTTTTGTCTACCTTCAGCAATACTGGAACCTGCTCAATTCCCTGGGTATCTGCACATTTACGGCCAAGCCCTTTGGGCCTAATACCCTCAATGGGATTGTGGACTACGTCAAGGCGGTGACCGGGTGGGAAACCAGCCTCTTCGACCTTCTCAAAGTGGGCGAAAGGCATGCCAATATGGCCAGGATATTTAACCTCCGGGAGGGGTTTACCGCGCGAGATGACGTCCTGCCCGATCGCTTCTTCCAACCCATGGAGGGAGGGACTTTGGAGGGAAAGAAGATCGACAGGGAACAATTTTTCAAGGCCATGGAGACCTACTACGAGATGATGGGCTGGGACCCCGAGACTGGGGTACCGATGAAGGGGAAACTCTGCGAGCTGGATCTCGACTGGCTCTCCCCATGAAGGGTAATGGAGGCCACAAATTGAAAGCCGAACGTCATTCCCGGGCGGCTCACTAACGGCTAACCACCCCTTCACATCTTTATTGATCAGTTCGTCCACCCACTCCAGGCCCAGTTCCATGAGTTTACCTCGATGGAGTCTGCCCGTCTCCGGATCGCAGCCTATGATTCCATAGAGAAATGCTAAAGCCTTTTCGAAGTCATGCTGCTCGAAAATCCTCTCGCCGGAATTGAGACCATCCGGTTTCGGATCGTACAGACGTTGTGGCAACTTATCGTCTTTGATGCTAAATCCCCCACGACCGTTGAAAGCCCTGGCCATGATGCTGGCACGCTCAGCCGCCTTCATCAATTCGAAGAGACCCGAATGCCACCCCGTAATGGCGTTCAGGCACCGGATCATAAGATCCAGGGTTATTACTCCCCTCGGTGCATACCCAAACACGCACAATCCCAGGGCACCCTGCATCTTCCACAGGGTATCCAGCAACGCGTAGGTTCTGACCTTTTCGGTCCTAATGTAGTGGGATGCATGGGCTCATAAATTCCCAATGGCTTGACGGATTGGAACAGAGAGGAATTTTCGTCGACGAAAAAGGGATCGTGAGGGACGTTCATGTGATCGGCCCCGCACGTACTGATGGCATACCCCATACCAATTCCCACCTTGACGAGTTCGGCCTCGATCTGCTATGGTTCCCTGGAAAGGGATATTTTCCTCGATTTATGCCGGGGGTTTTACGGGGGATAAGAAGGGTCTGGTCATCACAACTCATATACCCTCAATTCTTGATCGCAAAGCCCAGCGCGAGAAGAAGCGTGGCCGCCCCATGAAGTTTGAGGATCAACGGGAAAAGGCAATTCTCCTCTTACTTTGGGGAAAGGAAGGGTGGAAAAGGTATAGGGGTTTAGAGCATTCCGGATTTTCAATGGAAAGCCTATTCGAATTCTTGAGAGGGAAAAGGGGGGCACAAGAAAAGGGTGACGTCTAAGGAAAGATTCTGGAAAGCTGTTCGCCTGCAAGAACCCGATCGAGTTCCAGTCGCACCCTACCTCGTTTTTTTTGCGGCCAATCTCGCTGGGATGACGCCCGCCGAGTTTGGGTGGAGCGTGGAGAAATCGCACCAAGCCCTATTCAAGACATACCAATACTTCGATAAGGAATTTGACGCCTTGAACATCCAGAGCATGCGATTTGCATACATGGGTGTCTTTCCCTCTGCATATAGCCTCCTCTATTTCGATTGGGAATTTCCCCCCGAAGATCTCCCCCAATTTGCACAAAAGGGGGGGCAATACGGGGCAGATCTTTACGATCGAATAGTGGACGAGGGATTTACCTATCTCATTCGCCCATCTCGAATCGATATGGACAAAATCGAGGAAACCTATTTCGAAGAAACACTAAGACATCAACAGTGGATGGATAGATGGGAAAAGGAGGACGTAGTCAATATCGCTGGACCGACAGCCACCATTCCCATTGATCTTTTACTGTTTGTGCGAGGGACCGAAGGTTTTGGTGATTTAACTCTATATCCAGAAAAGATTAAGGAAATCAATGAATTAATGACACCAGGAATGATCGCGGTAAATACATTTTGGGCAAAGATAGCGAACTCAAATATTCAAAGAGTAAGTATCCACAACTTCACAGCGGATCTGGTTTCCCCGAACATGTTTGAGGATCTGTGCTGGCCTTGGATGAACAAAATAATCCAGGATTTATTAGAAGAGGATTGCACCCTCGTTCTTCATCTCGACGGGAACTGGACACCGCTGCTTCACTTTTTCCAGGATCTCCCCCCCAAACGTATCATCATGGAACTGGAAAATACCGCCATGAAAGAGGCGAAGAAAATCCTGGGAAATAAGGTGTGCCTCAAAGGGAATGTCCCTTGTACAGACCTGGCCTTCGGCACGGTGAACCAAGTGGCGGATCGATGCAAACAGCTCATTGATGACTGTGGGGTTGGAGGGGGGTTTATTTTGAGTTCAGGATGTGAGGCACCGGTGAACTCGAAGCCGGAAAATATAGCGGCCATGATCAATACCGCGATAACATACGGATGTTATTGAGATGCGATAAGCTTGAATAGTAATCCAACCCGCCTTGCATCATCAGGTGGATATGCGGGAGTGAAATGATTCGCGGAAAGAAAGGCTCTCTAAACTCTCAACCATTTCTCAAATACGGAGGGAGAGATATGGAAAAAAAGGAAGGAATCCATCCTTGGATTCATGAACTGGGAGAATATATGAATCAGGGGAAACTGACGCGTCGGGAATTTGTGCGATATGCAGCCTTGTTAGGAATGTCGGCTGCGGCAGCGAGCCAAATGGCAGGATTGACGTGGCTCCGAAGAGCTTCCGCCGCGGGAATTCAGCGCGGTGGCACTCTACGGGTATCGGCAGCTGTCCAGAAGGTAACACACCCGGCCCAGTTTTCTTGGATTAACCCTTCGAATCAATTGCGCCAGGTAGCAGAATACCTAACCTATACGGACAAGGACAACATCACCCACCCTTATCTCCTGAAAAACTGGGTGGCCAGTGAAGATCTGAAGACCTGGATCCTCAATCTTATCCAGGGAATCAAGTTCAACAATGGGGATGAATTTACCGCCGACGACGCTGTGTTCACCTTCAACCAGTGGCTGAACAAGGATGTGGGGTCCTCACTTCTCGGTATGATGGGAGGCTACCTGGATCCTACGGGTATTGAAAAGGTGAACAAATATCAGGTGAAGCTCCATCTCAAACAGGCAGAACTCGCGGTGCCGGAACACCTGTTTCACTATCCCGCCATGGTTTTGAACCACCGGACCTTTGAGGGAGATTTCATCAAGGCCCCCCATGGGACTGGCCCCTATACCTTGGAACTCTACAGGGAAGGTGAGCGATGCGTGGTTCGGCGGCGCAAAGACTACTGGCAAAAGGGCCTCCCCTACATGGATGGCATGGAGTTCATCGATATGGGAACGGAAATGTCCCCTCAAATTGCCGCGATTCAGGCCGCTGAGATCGATATGATCGACCTCAGCGATATTACCGGGGTGACCGCCTACCAGGCCCTCAAGAACGACCCGAGAGTTACTATCATTCCCATTACTACGAACCAGACGCGAGTGCTGCGTATGCGGGTGGACATGAAGCCCTGGTCCGATAATAAGGTTCGCATGGCATTGAAACTCTGCCAGCATCGGGAGAAGATCTTGAGCCTTGCATACTTCGGTGAGGGGCACCAAGGACAAGACTTTCATGTTTCTCCCAAACACCCCGAATACTGCGAAAAGCCCATTCCCAAATACGATCCCCAAAAGGCCAGAGAACTTTTAAAGCAGGCGGGATATCCCAATGGTCTCGATGTAAACCTGGTCATTGGCAGCGGATGGACCGATATCGTGCGCTACGCTGAAATCCTCAAACAGGATGCCGCACCGGCTGGATTCAGGATCAATATCCAGCCTATTCCCAACAGTCAGTACTGGGAGAAATGGACGGAAGTGGACTTGGGCGTCACCCCGTGGGCCCATCGGCCACTGGGTACCATGGTGCTCAACGTGGCCTATACGGCAGGGGCAACGTGGAACGAAACTCGATGGTCGGATAAGGAATTCTCCGAGTTGCTGAAGCAGGCCAATGGAACCCTCGATCTGGAAAAGCGTCGGAAGATTTTCTGCAGATTGGAGGATATTCAGTGGGAGCGGGGGTCGATCGGAATCCCCTACTGGGTCAACTATTTCTTCGTGACAGCCAAGAAGGTCAAGGGAGTTAAAGGGCATCCAAGTGGGTATATGCTTTTCAACAAGGTCTGGCTCGGGAAAAGCGGATAGGTCGGGTAAGAGCGATAGCGTGCCGGTTTCGGGTGGAACGGAAACCCTGCCGGCACGCTGGTCCCTCCCACCCTTCTCCTATCCTTCCTTGTAAATCATGGGATATCCGTATTACGTTTATGGCTAAGTTCATCGTAAGACGCCTCCTCCTTCTCCTCCTTACCATGCTCCTCGTTTCCATTGCGGTCTTCTTGATTACCGAGGCTTCCCCCGGTAACGTGGCGCGCAATGTCTTGGGGGCCTTCATTACGCCAGAGCAGGAAACCTCCTTTCTGGCCCAGATGGGCCTGGATAAGCCCGTATACCTTCGATATCTGTACTGGCTGGTCGGCACTGACTGGGCAGCAAGACGAATGATCAGGATGCCGCTGAGGCGAATCACCTCAGGAGAGGGCTTCGATGAATGGTGGGCTGTGCGCGACGACGGAGCCCTGTACCGATGGAAGTTAGAAGGGGATAACCTGGTGGTCATCAAGCGAACGTCCGATGGTACCATAAGAGAATCTCTTAACAAAGAAAGGTGGAAAACAGGTGCCAACGGTGTCGACACTTTTTGGGGGGTGGATACGCAGAACCACGCTGTCAGGTGGGAAAGGGGGTCAGCGAAGAAGAGCTGGACATTTATTGTGGGAACGGGCTGGATGGAGAGCACTGGAGCTCCAGCAGAGTATATTCCGCTCAAAAAGGGACTGATACGGGGGGATCCTGGGATCTCCCTGAGAACCGGGCGCCCTGTCTCCAGAAGTCTTTTTGTTCGTTTGCGAAATTCCCTCGTCCTCGCAGCATGCGCCTTTGTCATTGTTATGCCTCTCGCACTGATGCTCGGAATGATAGCGGGACTGGAAGAAGGGAGTCTGAAGGATCGAATCCTCTCCATTGGCGGTATGATGTTCTCGGTGACACCGGAGTTTGCTACCGGAATCTTTCTCATCCTGATCGTGGCCGTGTGGCTGAAGCTGGTCCCTGGTGCTACCGTGTTTGGCGAGAAGGCCCCCTGGGAGAGGCTCGACATGCTCGTTCTACCCGTAATGACCCTGACCCTGATTGAGCTGGGTTATGTGCTTCGCATCACCCGGGCGAGTATCGTGGAGGTTATGAAGGCTCCCTATATTCGAACGGGTTTTCTCAAAGGCCTCCCCTACTGGCGCGTTGTCCTCAAGCATGCGGTCCGCAATGCCTTGATGGCCCCAATCACCGTCATCATGCTTCACGTCAACTGGCTATTGGGAGGGATCGTTATCGTGGAGGTTGTCTTCGGGTTTCCCGGTATGGGTAAGTACCTGCTCGATTCCGCCCTGTACAAGGATATTAACGCCCTTGAAGCCGGGGCCATGGTCATGGTGACCGTTGCGGTCGGGACGCAGCTCATTGCGGACATCGCATATACTTTTTTGAATCCCCGCATTCGCTATGAATAGGTGAGGCCGGCGAAGAGCGACTTTTTCCAAGGCCCCATGACAAAATCGACAGGTGAGAATTCGGTTATGGTTCGGACCCACCCAGCGATAGGCAAACGGCTACGCGAAGGCATCTCGATTATCTTGAGCTCCAAGACCGGGACCATCGGGCTTATCATGGTCCTCTTCTGGGTTTTCGTGGCCGTATGCGCCCCGGTATTGACCCCCTACACGCCGCTTGAGCAGGATTGGAGGGCTCCCAATCAAGGGCCAACAACCTCTCACCCTCTGGGCACTGACGAACTGGGAAGGGACCTCTGGGCGCGATTGATTTATGGAGCACGTGTCGTCCTCGTCATTCTGCCGCTGTCGGACGGGGCTTGGATACCAGGGGGAACGGCTCTATGGGGAGTATTTGTCTCCCTGCTGATTGGTGCGACTTTGGGGTTATTCGCGGGATACCATGGCGGATGGGCCGATGAGGTTGTGATGCGCCTCCTCGATGCCATGATGTCAATCCCAATCATCCTCCTCTACCTAATCATCGTCGCCTCTATCGGTGCTTCCGCGGTAAATGTCGTCATTGCTATCGCCATTGTTGGCACCCCTGGCATCGCCAGGCTCGTACGCAGCCTCACCCTGGATATTCGCACCCGTGAATACATCAGGGCAGCAGAGACTCGGGGTGAAAGCTCCTGGTACATCATGTTCGTGGAAATATTCCCTAATGCTCGCGGACCCATCATCATCGATGCCATGCTGCGCGTGGGTTACGCCATCTTTGCCATGGGTACCCTCGGGTTTTTGGGCCTCGGGCTCCCGCCGCCATCCCCTGACTGGGGTAGCATGGTATCCAAAGGAAGAGAGTTCATCCTGGCCGGGAGCCCATGGGCAGCGTTCTGGCCCTCGGTTGCCATCGCCTCTATCGTCGTGGGTTTGAACCTCTTTGCCGATGGACTCCGGGAAGAATCAATACGATACCAATAGCAAGGGGATGCAAAAAACGAATGAATAGACAGGGGGACAGTCAAGGCCATCAACATGCTATCCTGGAAGTGAGGGATCTTTCCATCTCATACGAAACTCGCAAGGGTGACGTTCCAGCTGTTTGCGGGGTATCTTTCACCGTCCATCGGGGCGAGACCATTGGTCTTGTCGGTGAATCGGGATGTGGGAAGACTACCGTCGCATTTGGTATTGTCGATTTTCTCGGCCCCAATGGCAAGATCGTACGGGGGGATATCAGATTCCAGGGGAAGAACCTGATCGGCTGCTCTAGTGATGAAAAGCGCCACCTCAGAGGGAATCGTGTTTCCATGGTTTACCAGGATCCCATGCAGGCCCTCAACCCATCTCTCCGGCTCGGTGAGCAGCTGGCCGAAGCCCTGGTCTCCCACCAGGAAATGGCAAAGGAAGAAGCGTGGGATCGATCCATCGAGATGCTGAAACGAGTCCATATGCCAGACGCAGCCGCGGTGATGGATCGCTATCCTCATCAGATATCCGGCGGGCAGCAGCAGAGAGTCGTCATTGCCATGGCCCTCCTCAACAACCCAGCACTCTTGATCATGGACGAGCCGACCACGGGTCTTGACGTCACCGTGGAAGCCGCCGTGCTGGACCTCATCGAGGATCTGAAAACGGATTTCGATACCGGTATCTTATATATCACGCATAACCTTGGCGTGGTGGCTCGGGTCAGTGACTATCTCTCAGTGATGTACGCGGGAGAAATGGTCGAACAAGGGACGGCAGGAGAGGTTTTTGGCAATCCCCTCCATCCGTATACCCAGGGACTGATGCGATGCGTACCTAAGTTGGGATCCAGTAAGGCCAGCATGACCCTCTATCCTATCCGCGGGCGTGTGCCATCCCCTGCCGAAAGGCCCGACAATGCCTGTATCTATGCGCCACGGTGCGATTATGCCACAGCAAGATGCCAATCGGAACGCCCTGAGGTCCGAAAAATCACGGGGAGGCATCGGGCTCGCTGTTTTTACGCTGAGGAAATCGACCCACATGCCTGGACCCCTGCCTCCACTCTTCAAAGCATGTTGCGTCCCTCGCATCCCGTAAAGGCCTATAGGGGTTATGTCCTCAAGGTCGAAAATCTGAAGAGCTACTACCGCCAGGAGTCGAAATCCCTGCTGGGCCTCTTGGGGGTAGCGAGGGAAAGATACGTCAAGGCGGTAGATGATGTAACCTTTGAAGTACCCAAAAGAAATACCCTCGGTATTGTTGGCGAATCAGACTGCGGAAAGACCACCCTTGTAAAAACCATCATTGGCCTGGAAAAGATCAACGGTGGAAAGGCGGAATTCTTAGGATTCGACATCACTCGGTCCCTTCAAGACCGGGACGTGAAGCTGATACAGGAAATGCAGATGGTCTTTCAGAACCCTGACTCTACCCTGAATCCCTCTTACTCAGTGGGCAAGCAAATTGCTCGGCCGTTGAGGCGATTCAAAATCGTGCCCAAGGAACAGATCAGAAGTCGGGTAATCGAGCTTCTTCGGGCAGTCCGTTTGGATGCATACTATTATGATCGACTTCCTCGACAACTGAGTGGAGGCGAAAAACAGCGCATCGCTATCGCCCGCGCCCTTGCAAGCCGCCCGGATTTGATCATTTGCGATGAGCCTGTGTCTGCCCTGGATGTGTCGATTCAGGCAAGCGTGCTCAATCTCTTGATCGATCTCCAAGAAGAGCTTGGGACAACCATCATTTTCATTGCCCACGATCTCAGTGTGGTGCGTTTCTGTTCGGATTACATCGCCGTGATGTACTTGGGCCAGATCGTGGAAATAGGCGCAGCGGGAGCCATTTATGCCCCCCCCTATCACCCCTATACCGAAGCACTGCTCTCCGCAGTCCCCGTCCCTGATCCAAAGGTGGAACAGAAGCATATCAGGCTCAGCGGCCCGGTGCCCAGCGCTCTGGATCCGCCCAGTGGATGTCGATTTCATACCCGCTGTCCGCGGCGAGGAATGCTGCCCGATGGCGGAAAGATCTGCGAAGTGGACGTGCCCCCTTGGCGTGAGGCGAAGAAGGGGCATCGTATCTTCTGCCACATCCCCCTCGAGCGACTCAATACCATCAAACCGGTTATTCACCCTCGTGCAGATCTCTGAAAAACTGAGGAAAGCAGTATCTGAACGCGCATCAAGATTTTTACGTAACCATTCTCAGGGAAGCGACAGTTAGGCTCGTGCGACATCACCTTCGACTCGGAGCATCACAAGATCATACTTTTCCAACCATTTCATACTCATGAGATAGTCTAAGCTTACTTCTTGGCCATCCACTTCGGCCAATTTGCATCCCGCCCAGAATTCCTCGGGGAAGCTCTTTAAGTAACTATAGAGATCCTCTCGCCTAACATGAATGCCCTCCTTGAGAAATCTGGGCCCCAGCTCGGTAGCGATGAGATTGAAGAGCTTCAAGACGACCATGCCCTCCCGCCGCGAGGAGTATTTCTTTTCCTCCCGGTGAGTAGTCTGACTTCGTAATGAAGCCAAGGGACCTCCCCG
Organism: Thermodesulfobacteriota bacterium; assembly: GCA_041862515.1. GTDB lineage: Bacteria > Desulfobacterota > BSN033 > WVXP01. The sequence goes on from JBGVTJ010000340.1 coordinate 32,743, forward strand.
CCGTAAGATGGCCCCAGCCAATCCTGGCATAGCGGCGGAGAGGGCCAGGGTCGACCCGTCTTTGATAACGGCTGAATCAATATCATCGACGGTCTTTCCATCCAGAAAGATGGTTTTTACGCGGTCTTCCACGTATTCGGTGCCCAATCCCCACTGCTTGCAGAGCATCGTCTTGATGCAGCAGCCGACCTGGACTTTGACCATAACCCCACGCTGGAGAAGGGGAAAAAAGTCCTGGATTCTGTCAGCCTCCAGGGTCAAATGGAGGCTCACTGTGCGATAATGCTTCAATATATCGTTCCTTCCCTGCGGCAAATGCCCCGTCGGTTCTGTCTTGCCCTCGGGAGTGGTCTATCTCTATTACGGGCAGGGAAAAACTCGCGGTCCGCCGCCTAGAGGGAAAAAAGGGAGAAGCCCGCGTGGGCCTCTCCCTTCAATGCACATCACCGCCTATTCGTCTCATCCGTTATGTTTGCCCTACCAGTTGAAGAGGGTGTCCAGATCTTCATCCTTCACAAGGAAGGTAAGGTTGTGCTCCGGCAGGGGCTCTTTTTTGAAGAAATCGGGCAGTCGGTCGTCCTGGGCCGTAAAACCTGCCCTCGTGTTAAAGTCCCTTTCGTTCTTGAGAATGGATTTACCGAGTTCGGTCACGTCCTCGGCGGTCAGGCTTGCACCGGAAAAGGCATTGATCATATCGATCAGGGCCTGAAACGTCTCAGGCTGATCCATTAGAGGAAAGGCAATGAAGAGGCACATGCCTGTAGAGTCAACGGCAGCGGTGGCGATCTGGAGGTTTCTGGAAAGCTCCACCTGGCCCTCCGGCTTCAGGGGATCGACATGGCCTCCAACTTTGAGAATATTGCTGGCCACAGCATACCCCGCAGTATGGTCACCCCCCATGGTGCTGGTGGCATACGTCACCCCGATCCCTTGGATCCCCCGAGGATCATAGGCCGGAAGGGCCTGGCCCTTGACCACCGGAACCCGCTCCAGGCCGAAGACCTTGCCGGTTACCGCGGCCCCATTCCCCAGGATTCGTCCGAGGGGGGTACCCTTACCCACTTCCTTCAGCAGGTTGATGGCCGCTTCACCATCACCAAAGTCGGCCAGGCCTGCCTCCATGGCTACCGCTATGGTGGCCCCCATCTCGATGGTATCCAGGCCGTACTCATCGTCGAGACGGTCCAGCATAGCGATGGCGTCCAGGTCGTCTATTCCACAGTTTGGACCGTGGGCCCATACCGTCTCATATTCCGGCTGCTTGGTCAGGTAATGACCATCCTTATCCATGAAAATGCCCGAGCATCGAACGATGCACCCACGGTGACAACCGTGGGTGGCGAGACCACCGCGGTCTACCTCCGTTTTTGCCTGGGTTTCCCCGCTGATCTTATGGGTCCCTTCAAAGGTGCCCCACATGAAGTTCTTGGTCGGATACGCGCGGGCCTCATTGATGATGTTGGCCAATATATTGGTCCCGTAGGTGGGAAGTCCCTCGCCGGTGACTCCATGTTTCTTGAGACCGTCAACGAATCTCTTATTGGCCTCCCTGAATTTCCCGGGGTCCTTGGGAGTTCTCATCTTCATCCCGGCGTCATCAAGAACAATCACCTTTACGCCCTTGGCACCCATGACCGCACCAGGCCCGCCCCGCGCCGCGTGTCTGGTGGGCCTCAGCTCCATGTCGGTGCAGGCTACCGAAGCGGCGGACATCTTCATCTCGCCCGCCGGTCCGATGGAGATGCAGGCGATCTTATCGCCATACTCTTTCTTCATCTTCTCAACGAGATCGTAATTTTTCAGCATCTTGAGGCTCTTATCGGGACTCACCTTTACCCCGTCCTTGTTGATGAATACCTTGTAGATGGCATCGCCCTTGGGCTTACCCTCCAGCACGATGGCTGCGTATCCGAGTCTGGCCAGCACCTGCGCAGGCTGCCCCCCTGCGTTGGCCTCTTTGATCCCGCCAGTGAGTGGGCTCTTGCAGCCTACCGAGATTCGCCCCGACATGGAAGCGGTGGTTCCACTCAGTAAGCCCGGAGCGATAACGAGTTTATTGTCTCCTCCCAATGGATGGCAGAGCGGAGGAACTTCTTTGGAGACAATGGCTGAAGTTAGTGCCCTGCCTCCCAGGCCGGAGTAGTCCCCCATCGGCTCTTCGCTAACCTTTGGACCGCCTTCGGCTGCCATGTTTATCCTTAAAATTTTCATGAACGCTTCCTCCTTTTTCTTATCATTTATGGGATTTCACGGTTTTTCACCACATTAAGACAAAGCCATAGGGAAGTCAAGGGAAATGTGTGAGGAGTTTCCGGACTTTTGGGCTCTTCCCAACGCCCGATCGCCCAAATTCCTTTGAGCCACCCAAATAGCACTTCCAAATGTCGAAATTCAAATGTCAAATAAAATCCCAATGCTTAAATGTCAAAACTCTTAATTTCCCTCAATAGTTAAGTAGTTAGCTTGTCAAACCAGTCGATAACTCAACGACTCGAACAATCAACCTTCCCCATT
>JBGVTJ010000341.1:0-4645 GCA_041862515.1 Thermodesulfobacteriota bacterium
TCAAAATATACAAACGTGGGTACACAGCATATTTTATTAAACACAAAGGTGATAACCAAGACGAAAGGTATCAGGCCAATATTGTTCTTCGAGAGGAATAGCCGCTACAACACTACATGCGTGATGCGGCGGAGCTCAACTCGGTAAGGAGGTGAGGCAAAAAACGCTTCGGTAAGGGAGTATACGCCTCTGATAAAAGGCAGGGTCAGCAACGAAGCTGTTTTTCTTCGTGATTATGGCCGATGATTTCCTCCCCAGTCTGCATAATCCCACCTTCAAAGGTATCCGACGAAGATTTTGTGAAATTGTGGAAAAACGGTAAAGGTAAACATTCTTCCTTGACACGGGAATACCGAGCGTTGAACTGGAATATCGATTCTGCTAAAATCGCTTTAGTTTGTGATTGGAGAAATCACTGTGGGCGGAGTAGATTACTATGAAATTCTGGGATTGAGAAGGGATGCCACCGAAGCCGCAATCAAATCAGCCTACCGGAAACGTGCCCTCAAGTATTACGAGGTCATGAGAGCCATAAGATGGAGGAAGCTTTGCTGGGAATGGAGGCAATGGAATGCTGGAAATCAAGAACCTGATGGTATTCTACGAAAATGCGATAGCAATCAATAACGTCAGCATGAGATGTCGCCAGGGCGAGATCACGGGGGTCTTTGGTGCCAACAGCGCCGGCAAGTCGACACTCATGTATACCATTTCGGGGATCATATTGGATGTAAAGAAGAAGGAGGAAATGAGAGGAGGGGAGAGGATAACGGTACTTGGAAGCCTTCATTATGAAGGATTGGATATTACCAATATGAAGCCGAGCGGAAGGGCGAGAAGAGGGATTATCCTTTGCCCGGAGAGGCGCAGGATTTTCCCCGAAAGCAGTGCGCTGGAGAATCTGAGAATAGGGGGCTACTTAGCAACAAGGTCGCAAGCGAGGGAAACCCTTGATTACGTGTTCACCATCTTTCCGGCCCTCAAAGAGCTGAAGGGGAGGGAAGGGGGCTTCCTCAGCGGGGGTGAACAGCAGATGCTCGCCATCGGGAGGGCTTTGATGGCGCAGCCTCGGTTACTACTTTTGGATGAACCCCTTCTCGGATTAAGTCCTCGGGTAGAAGCAATGCTTGCCGAAGCAATTAAGGATATCAATAAGCAAACGGGAATTACCATAGTAATCACGGAACAGTATGCAAGGCCGATCCTGCCGATTGTAAAATACGGCTATGTGCTTGAGAATGGGGGAGCGGTCTTGGAGGGGACCGCCCAAGAGCTCATGGAAAATCCCGACGTAAAGTCAGCTTACTTTGGACTGTAGCTTTCCTCCGAGCCCCACCAACAGTTTCCGGTCTTACAATCAGATCGTTTTGCCGCCACGAGCTATCCGTCTTTTCTCTTCATCCCTTATTTCACGCCTCAAGAGCTTTCCTACCTTGGATTTGGGGAGCATATCTCTAAACTCTATGTAACTGGGTATTTTATATGACGCGAGCCGTTCCCGGCACCATCTGATCAGTTCGGGTGCGTTTATACCCCTCGCATCTTCCTTGAGCACGACCATCGCCTTGATGCGTTCCCCAAACCTCTCATCGGGGATACCCACAACACATGCCCCTATTACTGTTGGATGATCTTGTAATACCGCCTCGATCTCCGAGGCGGAGATCCTGTATCCTTTATACTTTATGATATCCGCAGACCTCTCCACATAGTAAATCTCTCCCTGTTCGTCCTGTCGGACATAGTCTCCCATTCGGTAGTAGACCGTGCCCTCTATCTCCACATAGGACCGAGCCGTCTCCTCCGGTTTTTTCCAATAGTTCTTTATGGTGTAATCCGAGGTTACCAAGAGCTCACCCGTCTCCCCCATGGGCACCGACTCCAAGGTATCAGGGTCAACAATTTTACACGTTCTGCTCTTCAGGGGTAATCCGACTGACATCGACTCGGGTTCCCTGTCCAAACGACTATAGGTGACATGGCCTGCTTCCGTTGAACCGTATACTTGATAGATTGGTATGCCGAAACTCTCCTTCCAGCGGTTGTACACCTCGATGGGGAGCACATCGCCACCGCAGTAGCAATAGCGAAGCGAACTTAGATCGTATCGGTCTAACCTATCGTTCTCCAGGATCATCCGATAGAGCGCTGGCACGCCGAGCAACCATCTTACATGATATCGATGGATGGACTCCAGGATGGCATCTATTTGAGGCACCGGCATGAGGATAGTCGCATTGCCATAATTGAGTCCTATGGCCATCAATAATCCCAAAGCCATAATGTGGAAAAGGGGGTTTACCGCGATATAGGTATCCCCCCCCTCTTCGATATACCCTCCGGCCACATCATCCGTTATGTCGTTGACATAGGAGACCGTGCCAATGTGATTGCCGGGTACTCCCTTTGGAAAGCCGGTGGTTCCACCGGTATAGAGGATATAGGAGAGGTCCTCCCATGGATCGATTTCCACTTTGGGATGTTGCGGTGGGTGCTTCAGGAGGTTCTTAAAATGGTATACATTGCTACCCTTCTCCACGGTACCTTGGGGGATCTTGTCAAAGAGGGTTCCCACAGCGCGCTTCCAGAGGGGGAGGAGATCAGCCAGGTTTGTAACAATGGCATTCCTCAGGCATGTTTTGGGGAATATCTCCTGCACATAGCAGAAATTCGTATCTTGGCAGATGATCGTTTCAGCGCCGGCGTCGTTAATCATATATTCGATCTCATACGAGGTATAGATGGGGGATACCGGCACCGCAACAGCTCCCAGTTTCTGAATCCCTAAAAAGGCGACGACCCACTGCACGCAATTTGCAATGTAAATCATAACCCTATCACCTTTACCCACACCCAGGTGATTGAGGGCGCCAGCAAATCTATTGATGAGATCCTTCAGCTTGGCATAAGAGAAGCTCTCGCCCAGATAGACGATAGCTGTCTTATCGGGGTATTTCTCGCACATGTGTTCGAATCTCGTGAAGGTATACTCGTCTCGTTCCCCTCTCACCTTTTTCTCTCTCCTTTATATGCCAATACTCGTTTACCAGATCACTGAAAATCTGGGAAAAGGAAGTTCTGAGCGCGAATTAAGGTTTTTTCGTTCTAGAGTCTCATTCGTTTATGGAGAAAATCCGTTGTCCCTGAGCGAAATTTGCTGGAGGAGTAGGGTACCCATCGAGGGTGAGCGGGAAGGGGAAAGCCGGTCCTTAGAGACCGGAAGGGGTAAGTATTCCCCGCCCGCGAGCCCCGAAAGGGTCACTCCGAAAGTACTGAAGCGAAGGGACAAGGGGTTTTCCCACAAGAACATCTTTTGAGCGGCGAAGAGCGACTTTTTCACAGGTTTCTTTATCATTCATCTTATTAATCGTCCACAGCAAGTCGGATCCCCATGAGGGTTATGAAAGACACCTTCCCAAAGATCGAACTCCCTGGGAACGTAACCGCTCCAGGCTTTCAGTCTAATCCAGGGACTTCTCAGAGCCGAGGTATGCTCGTTTTACATTCTCATCTTCCATGACTTCCTCCGGAATGCCCTCGGCGATATTCTCTCCAAAATTGAGCACCATTACCCTGTTGGCTACTCGAAAAAGCTCCCTCAATCTGTGTTCTATCATAACCAGGGTGAGCCCTTCCTTTTGCAGTCTCTGTATGAGGGGGACCATGCTCGCTATCTCGGTCATGCTCAAACCCGAGAAGACCTCGTCGCAGATGATTATCTCAGGCCTTAATGCCAGGCACCGTGCGAGTTCGAGACGCTTCAGATATCCTGTAGGGAGGGTGGAGGCCAATTTATACGGTACAAACGAGTCCCGCTCGAATCCGATCTCCTCAAGGATATCTATACCCACAGTGTCCCTATCCCCGAGTTTGCCTCCTCCCCTCCAACCACCGGTTCGCCTTGCCCGAGGAGAGAAGAGGGGAACGATAAGGTTCTTATACGCGGGCAAGCTGTAGTATGGCCGCATGATCTGGAACGTCCTCGTGACGCCCAGGTTTGCTATTTTATGGGGTGCTTGTTTGCTGATGTCCTTTCCCTTATAGAGAACTCTCCCCGAATCCATCCTTACGAAGCCCGTAATGCAATTGATGAGCGTGGTCTTCCCCGAACCATTTGGGCCGATTATCCCGAAGATCTCGCCTGCGGATACAGTAAAACTGACGTCCACCAATGCCTGGACCCCGCCAAAGGTCTTCTTGACGTTTTTGACCTGAAGAATGGGCTCTGATCTCAAACCCTGACCCACCTTTCAAACTGGTGATATTTTCTCTGGGCGTATACCATGATCCCCTCGCTTCTGAACACGATGAAGGCCGTTAAGATGAGGGCATAAAAGGCAATCCTAAGGGTCCCGAAGGCCCGCAGCAATTCCGAGATGGGAATTAGGATAAAACATCCCAGTATGGGGCCCACCAAAGTCCCCCCTCCGCCGATTACGGTTGCGGCAATGGGCAAAATGGAGAAATCGAGGGCGAACTGCGATATACCCGCCCACATATAGATATGAACCAGATAGGCACCGCCGAGACAACCGAGCGCGGATGCAATGAAAACGGCGATGGACTTATAGAGGGTGATGCTGAGACCAGAAGCTTTGACCGCCTGGTCGTTGTCCTTTACGCCGCGAAAAACCAACCCGATATC
>JBGVTJ010000342.1:0-12437 GCA_041862515.1 Thermodesulfobacteriota bacterium
GCCGTTGCCCTGGTTCCCTGGAGCGAACATTAAAGAATTTTGGCTACCCATTCTTAGTAAAGCGAAACGACCGCAAATCCATTGTCTGAGCCCAGAGGGCGAGTTTTGGATTTGCAGTGAAGCGAACCTTACGCTAGAATGGTCCAAAATTCTTTTCAGTGAGCGAAAGGGAATTTGGGCAACAGACCACGAGCAACCGAAGGGACAACGGTGTTCACTTATGAAAAATAAAATCTCCTTTATAATCAATAGGTTAGAAAAACCACGTCTAATAAATTCAGGAAACTCCGGTAGATCTGGGAGATTGGTGTCTGAATTGTTTGCTGTTGCCAGCCGGGTTTTGTTTTGAGGTCATTTTTTATCATGGTTTAAGCAAGAATGGCATTATATTTGCAAAATTATTTTTTAAAACTTGGTATCAAAAATCTACACTCACTTTTCACTAGTGAAGAGAAAGATATGATGCCAATTAAACTCCTCGAATTGCCAGAAGGGGAGGGTGAGGTTTTCAATGAAGGGAAATAGTAATATCAAATCCGGCGAGTTAGAAGCCTTTTTGGGCAAGAATACTTCGTTCCAGGGGAAGATGGGTTTCCAAGGTATGGCAAGGCTCGACGGTAAGTTCGATGGAGAGATTTACTCAGGGGATATCCTCATCATTGGTGAAACCGCGGTCATCAACGCAGAGATCAACGTCGATACCCTTGTTGTAGATGGAAAGGTGAGAGGGAACATCTCCGCTACGGGTAAAATAGAGGTCCATGCCTCCGGAAAGCTCTACGGAAACATCGCTACCCCGACCTTGGTGATCGAAGAAGGGGGGCTTTTCGATGGAACCTGTAAAATGGAAAAAGGGGCCGAGGTAGACGATAAGAAGGTAACCCCCATTAAGGAGAACGCGGCTACAGGGGAGAGAATCGTTGATCTCTACAATGAGGGTTAGCACCTCCATCCCGGTTCACCGACGACATTTATAAGCTTCTCTTGCGATTAATGGGTATGTTAAGGTTGCACAGGGCGCAGATAAGAGTGAGAAAGGGAATTCTTAATGTGTAACATGGAGTTCAATAATAAAAATCTGGATATATATCTCAGATAGTATGACGTTATTACGTACTGAGATTCCAGTAAAACACATATCATTTTCCAGGAAGTGAGTGGTTATGACGTTGAACGAAATCATTGAAAAATGCAGTATGTTGAGTGTTCACGAGAAGCGATGTATTACCGATGAGTACGGTGAACTCGTTTTTTACAACAGAGAAACAGCTGAATGGAATAAGATATTCGCTGATATTTTCGGCCTTGCGCTAAAACCTGCAGGAGTAAATCCTACCGAAGATGACTTGTATTTGACAAAGGATTACGGTGGAATTTGGGTCGATCAGACATTATTCAAGAGAGAATTTGGCGATGTTATCGTGATAGCAATGTTTTGGCCGTGGAGCGATGGTATTCATACCACATTGAAGATGGCCCTCTTGAATAAGAGGATGGAAAGGGGCCATCCATAGTATAGTTGGCCCCGTCAAGCAAAAAGAATCCCTTTCTGTCAGGGGGGTAATGTGACTTAAAGGGGATGCATTTCGTTCTTCGATTCAGGGTGCTCACCTATTCCCAAAAGGTAAATCCTACCGCTTCTCTTCAATTCGAATTTTGATCGAGTCATCTACCCGAATGTCTCACCCGAAGTCCTGAGGTCGGCTCGGACTCGCTGATTAGGGTTTCGGTCATCGTTGGACCATGGACCACGAGGCTCACACATCTCTATTCCATAAAACTGAAGCTCTGCCTTGATGCGGTTCTGAACCCACACCCGTTCCCCAATCAGTTGCCGCCGCTTCCACAATTTACTTTATATGAACCAGGGTAACTACCTCTTTTTTTACCTCTTCGTTATTCAATGGTAAGGTCTCCAATTGAAACCCTCCAAAGAGTTATTGGAATTGAACGCAGAGTAAGTGGAGGTGAGAAAGAGGGCCAGGTCGGCGTCTCTTAAATTCATGCTAATATTTTCCGTAAGATTTGCCTTCTTCAAACATTGCAACGATGTTCTCTGGCGGTACTTCTGCCTGTATATTATGCACACTGGCAAGGATATATCCCCCTCCTTTACCCATGCAGTCAATAATTCTCCGGACTTCTTGTCGGACCTCCTCAGGTTTTCCAAAGGGCAACACCTTCTGAGTATCAATGCCGCCCCAGAACGCCAGACGATCCCCAAATTCCTCCTTTAAGCGCGCTGGATCCATGTTGCGCGCATTTACTTGAATGGGGTTGAGGGCATCAATTCCGGTGTCGATTAGGTCCTCCACCAGAAGGTAAACCGAACCACAGCTATGATAGTGGATCTTGGCGTTGCTGCGAGCCTTTAGAGCGGCGTTCATACGTTTGTGGCTCGGTTTGATCAAATCTCGATACATCTGAGGGCTCATAAAGGGCCCCTGTTGCATGGCAAGATCATCACCCCACATAATCACATCAATGTTGTCGCCGACTTCATCCAATGCGTTTTCGGCAATCTTAATCCAGATATCTGTGATTAGATCCAACAACCGGCAGGCAAATTCAGTGTTTGTCTGAAGATCCATCAACCACTCGGCAAAACCTCGCATGTATTGGCAGAGATGGACAATACCAACAGGCAGGTTAAGGACTATGGCATAATCTGTGTTTTTGTACAGGGCCTCTGCCTTTTGTTTGAGCCCCTCAAAGAGCCCTGGGTTACCGGGGTCCGGCCATTCATACGTTTCAAGGAGCTCAATTCTTGGCTGGCGGTTTTGAAAAGGACCCTTCACGTTGATGAAGTGTCCATCAGGCGTTCTTTTCCAGGTCGTGCCCCAAAAATCTACAAGTATATCATGATCGATTTCCTTAGCCGCTCCGCCTCGGTACTCTCCAAGGACGAGGGGATAAGTATCAATATCAAATCTTTCTAATATTGTTTTGTCAGGGATGACGGTTCTTGACCGGCTCATCATTATTTGCGTTTCATGCTCGAGGCCGAGGTATTTCTTTAAACTCTCGTAAGCAGGCATGATGATGGTCGTAGCGATAGAGCTTCCAAAATCCAAAGGGACACGATCAGGCTCCTGAAGGTTAAGAGTGGTCAATACTCGTTCTCTATGGCTCATGGAACTCATTGTTGGCCTCCTCTTCGAATATAGAATCCCCCTTTGTTCTAATGCTTATGAGAGTAACTGGGTCAAGGGTAATGGACCCTTAAAGCTGACTAAAGTACAATGTTATAGCAATTTCTGTTAGATCAGGGCAACCGGGATATCCGGTGGGATTTCTGCGTTCACCCCTGTCCGCATAACCGTCTGATGCAGTCGTTCAGCGCGATTGCTGTGACGGTTATCCATCTCCCCAAAGCTCACGAAAGGCTCCCCCTTGCATGACGGATATGACCCGGTTCACCGAAGAAACTGGAAATCCCACAAACCTTGCCTACCCAAATCACCGAGCGGCCCGGTGTCGCAAGATGAACCAAGGGGGTCGGATTCGCCATTTTCGGCCCACAATCTACAGGGTTGCATGGTTCCCTTGCCACCGCCAAAATTGGAAAAGGGACCTGGAGGCGTCGACCACCTTACTGCTTGACCGCGCCGGCGGTAACCCCTTCCACGAGATACCGCTGCATAAAGACGTAGAGCAATATAGATGGGATGCTGCCCATGGTCGACGCCGCCGTCAGCATGGGCCAATTGACGATAAACTCGCCCACGGTAAAGGCAATGCCCTGGGTGACCATCCTTACGTCATCCGTGGAAGCCAGGGTGACCGCCCAAAGCAGATCTCCCCAGGCCAACAGGAAGCCGAAGAGGGTCGTTGCGACTACACCGGGGAGGGAAAGTGGGAGCACGATTTGCAAAAAGGTGCGCAGCCGCGAGCTGCCGTCAATCATAGCCGCCTCGTCAATCGCCTTAGGAATGCTGTCGAAGTAACCCTTCAGCATCCAAGTGCTGAAGGGAAGGCAGATGGTGACGAAAGCGATAATCAGTCCGGAATGAGTGTTGTATAGCCCGATTCTGGCCAGGATCTTAAAATAGGGTCCGATGACCAGCACGCCGGATATCATCTGGGTGGCCAGGAATCCCCCCAACAGGAGCTTCTTCCCCCTGAACGCGAACCGCGACAACCCATAAGCCGCAAAAGCACCCATGAGCGTGGAAAACAGGGCTGTGCTTACAGAGATGATCACGCTGTTGCGGAAGTAAAGTCCGAAGGGTTTGACCATCCACATATCGATGTAGTTCTGAACCGTCGGCTCCACGGGTGCCCAGGTGATGGGAATGCGCAATGCCTCTGCTTCGGTTTTGAAGGACGTAGCAAGCATCCACACCATTGGGAACAGAACGTAGGCCGAGACTATCACCAGGGCAATGCGCACCAGGGAATGATAAAATAGCAGCGTTCTTTTCGAACCCAGAACCACTTCAAACCTTCAACATCAAGGGTTAAAAACTTAGGTATTTTAGAAAGCCATCGAGGCGCTCCTGCTGCTTTCTGGGCCAACTCAAGATATCATGCGCAGTCCCTGAAGATACAAGATATTTAGACTCTAAGGAAAAATCGAGAGAGCCCATTCACCGCTCCTTCACGATCATTAAAATGTATGGGAGACTGAAAAACAGAAGCACGATACTCATGACAATGGCAATGGCTGATGCATATTCAAAGCGGAAGAATTCAAAGTACTGCTTGTATACGGACAATGAAAGGATTTCCGTTGTGTGACCGGGGCCGCCCCCCGTCATCGCTTTCACTAGACCGAAGCGCCGGAACTCCCATACTGTGTCCAAGGCCAGCGCAATGACGATCATTTTCCGCAGCCCCGGCACGGTCACGTACCGGAACCTCTGCAGCATGGAGGCTCCGTCGATGGCAGCCGCCTCGTAAAGTTCCCTGGGAATGGACTTCAAGCCCGCCAGCAAGATAATCATCACGAACGGGAAGCCGCGCCAAATGTTGCAGGCAATGAGGCTGGGAGACGCCAGACCGGCGTTGGATAGCCAGAGGATGGGCTCCTCGATCAAATTCATTTTAAACAGCACGTCATTGACGACACCATACATCGGGTTCAGCATCCATTTCCAGATGATACCGGCCACCACATCCGGAATGGTCCACGGAAGCAACATGATGATTCGAAAGACCAAGTTGCCCCGCAAGGCTTCATTCAGAAACAAAGCTAGCGCCAGACCCAGAATGAGATGAAAACCCACACTGCTGGCCACAAACAGCAAAGTATTTTGAAACGAGGTCCAGAACAGCTGATCCTGCATCACCCGGATGTAGTTCCCCGCCGTGATTGCATCAAAAATCCTGCCGCGTTCAGGCGTGATACTGTACAGGACCGTTATAACGGCGGGAAAACCCAACACCAAGATCAGCGTGAGGGTACCGGGCGCCACAAAGAAGTACCAAAGGTGTTTATCCTTCAGTCCCTTGCAAACGGAGCGCATGGGGTACCGCCTTTTTGGGTTCCGGAAAAGACGCGAAAAAAAAGGGGAGATAATCGGGGACTCGCGGCTCCTATCTCCCCATGTCGACGGAATCGGCCTCGCCGGCCAACTTCTGACTGGCGAGGCCTACATACTTACTCGTGCGAAGGTAGCAAATTGCGAGGTACCTGTTTCCTATCTGGCCCTCACGACCCCCTCAACCCGCTCATGAGCGGCAAGCAGCGCCTCCTTGGCGCTCCTTCTGCCGGTTATCGTTTCCTGCACCGCGGTGATCATGGCATCGCCAATCTGGGGCCACTCTGGAATAAACGGCTCGTATTTCACCGTGTGGATTTCTGCGGCCTCGGCGACTACACTAGAAAACTTGTCTCTCAACACTTCGGTCGAATTGCGGATATGTTTCTGAGCGGAAGGCAGCTTCATATATTTAAACCATCGCGCCTGATTCTCGTCGCTGTAAATGTAGCGATAAACCTTCCAGGCCTCCTCCGGGTGCTTGGTAGAAGCACTGATCACCCGCATGCTAATCCAGCAGGAGGTGATCGGCTTTTGCCCTGCCCTATAGGCCGGAATGGACGCGAATGCGAGTTTTTTCGCCGCATTGAACTTTGGGTTGATCTTATCGATGATCGGCGGCGTCCAAGCGGTCCCTACGATCATGGCTACCTTCTCATGTGCCAGTTGGGTGCGAACGTCCTGGCACCCCATCTCAACAGCTCCTGGGGGGACCACCTTGTGCTTGTTCACCAAATCTGTGTAGAACTCGAACCCAATAAGCGACTTCTCGGTGTTCAGCGCCGAATGCTTACCGTCGGGTGTGAGATAATCTCCGCCGGCACCCCAGAACCAGGGATGCAGCCTCATGAACATGCCCTCCTCTTTCTTCCCAATCAGGCCGTATCCCCATTGGTCCACTTTCCCGTCCCCATCGGTATCCCTGGTCAGCTTTTTGGCGTATTCCACAAACTGGTCCCAGGTCTGTGGCGGCTTATTTGGATCCAGACCGGCCTCGCGGAACATTTCCTTGTTGTACACGAGTATGATGATAGGGTAATCGTCTGGCAGGGAGTAGATCCGACCGTTCTTTGTTGAAATGGCCAGCGTCTCCTCGAGGAACTTCTCCTTGAGACCAGGCTCCTTCTCAATATAGGGCGTCAGATCCAGCAGATACCCTTTTTCAATGAAAACGGGGATCGGCCGGTAGCTGAAGTGGACGATGTCCGCCGCCACTTTAGCCTCGGACTGGGTGGTAAAGACCATCTCCTTCTCGCCATAGGTGACCGGTTCTAACTGAATTTTAATGTCTGGGTACTTCTGTTCAACCGCCACCTTGAACTCGTCCCAGGCATAGCGCCATGGGTATTCCCCAAGGTGCCAGGTCTGAACCCTGATGGTTGTTTGGGCGTAGAGTGTGCCTGTGGACACCAACAGCACCAAAAGTAAAAATAATAGTCTTTTCATCATTGTCTCCCCCTTTCTTCAAGTGATAAGAACTCCTTATTTTCCCCCCCTTCTTCGAGTGATAAGGACCTTTTGTTAGTCGATTATAGTAGGCGGCCATTTGGTTGTCAAGGAAAAACGTCTCAATTTATGGTGGTTCAGGATTAATGGGTTGGACGGGGACCTGCAAAGGATGCCAGAGCTGGTGAGCAGGGTCTGTTGAGCGATTGAAAAATCTCCCTGTCTAGGTGCAACGCACAGGCGGCCTCCGGTGAGTTCCTTCCTCAAATGAGCCCACCAGGGTGAAATATGCTGTGCAGAGAAGGGAGGCCGTCGTCCGAGATTTTCACTATCAATTGATCGATTGAACTGCTTGTCTATTTAAAGGTGTCACGCACCTCACAGAGCAGTTCCATACACTTCCTACAATCGCCCGTTTCCGGGAACAGTCAACCTAATGGAGTTCAGCCGCGGCGCTTTACGCCGTCGCTTCGAGCGACAGACTGTGTGAAAACTCTTTGTGATTCCCAACTATATCGGATTAAATGCCTTCGTGAAAAGAGGCCTCTCTTTTTTCTACTTGGGAGTCAGGGGTATGAACTTAATGGGAAGCCGGAGAATTCTCTTCATGATTCCTACTATTTCAGATCCCACCGCGGAGGGGGAGAGGGGCATAACAGTTGGATCGCGTATATCGCCTGTAACCCCGATAGGAATGGAGATGAGAGTTCCGCCGAGGATCTCACCAACCCATGGAATCTTTCCGATGATGCGATCTGCGGTTTTCAGAGGGGCCACCAGAACCGTGAGGTCCATCTTTTTGGTGGTCAGATCTATATTGCCCTGCCAGACGATCTTCATGGAGGGACCATCAAGGATCCCTTCCTTCACGGTAAGTTTGCCATCGTGGAGATTTCCCGTGGCTTTTACGGAGTCATAGGCAAACCCTTCTTTTCCCAGGTCAGGGAGCTTTCCCATAAAAATTTCGGTGACATTGAGAAGGGCGAAAATCTTTGCCAACACCCCAAAGCGATAAATGCGACCATTATTGGCAAGGAATTCCACATTTCCTCGGAGTGACTGGGCCAGTTCCTCATATTTTCCCCGCGCCACGAGGTTCCCTCCAAGGTTAAAATTACCGCTCATAAGCCCCTTCTTATCCCATAGACAGGCGAGGGTAGGATCCAATTCCTGATTTTTGGATACCGGTTTAACATCGAGCAGGAGTCCTTGAGGTGATACTTGTATAATCCCAGGGGTTGAAATACCGCATAAATCGGCCTCGGTGACCGAAACACTTACCCCATCATTGCTGAAGGAGATGTCGGCATAAAAGGGATTCCAGGTGAATTCCCCATACATAAAGTATTTTGATTTGACCCTCAGAATTCCTTGCAGTGGCAGGGTCAATAATTTTTCGCCTTGTTCACGATCTTTTTCCTCCTTTTCTTTCGCGAGGATTTCTTTTATGTTGCCCCACTTCAAAGCATCAGCAGAAAGATCCATATCGAGGAGGAACCCGTTCGCCGAAAAGTCGACATTTCCTTCAAACATCAGGCGGCTGTCCTTCCACGTGCAAATGGCCGATTCCACCTTGAGCCTATTCTTGGTGGCATTCAACGAAACACTCTCAATTCTCACCGGTACCTTGAGTTTGCCTAAGGACCCGAGATTTGCCGCATGGAGTTTTCCTTGAGCCGTAGATCTCATGGGTTGATCTACGGAAATGTGGGCCCGAAAATCTCCCTTTATCCATCCCGCAAGAAATTGATTCTCTGCCAAGAGTTGATCCGTGGTCTTCTTGTTCAGATTTCCGCTAAAACTGAGATCGAACTCCCTCTTTTTGAGATTGAAAGTAAGGGAAGCACGGGATTCTTCATCCTGGATGAGCAAATTTTTGATCGTCAGTTCTTGGGGATTCAGAACAATATCGATGGAGACTTCGGGTCCATCTTTCACAGCCAAATTCCCTGAAAAAAGGGTTTTGGCATTCTTGTCCCAGAACAGATGCGCCTTTGAGATAGACAGGGGAGTACGGATTCTGAGTTCGGGCGGCATGCGGACAAGGTCTGAGACCCATTGGGAAGCTTCGGACCCCATACTCCCTTCAAGAGCCAAGTCTAACGTGTGAAGGCCTTCCAGATAGCCACCGAGACTACCAGACACCCTTAAAGAGGCATCCGAAATGTTTGTCAGAGAATCCTTGAGGGCAAGTCTTTCCGGAATTGCTTCGAATGTTCCCTTGGTCACTGCCATGGGACCCGGGAAGAGACTTGAATCAATGGCAAGGTCCTCCAATTCACCTGTCATTCGGAAACGCCATTTTTTGGGTCTGAAGAGCGGACCCTTCAAATTTGAGGCCTTTACTATGACGGTACCTTTCACGGACTTGGAGTTCTTGAGAGCATCGCGCAGCCTTTCAAAGGATAAAAGCCATGGATAGACCTCATCCATGGAGATTCTGGATGCCCCGGACATTATCTCCAGGGAGAAGTCTTTCTTGTAGTCTAACCGGGTGGAAAGCCCAGAAAAGGAGGACTTTCCCAACTTGCCCCTCAAATTCTTTAAGGCGATTTTAGTCCCATCGTAGGAGAACCCCCCTCCGTTAATCTCCACCGGAAATGGAATGCGCTGGTAATGGGAGTGCAGCTTGAAATCCCACACGTCCACGTTCACTTTGATAGACTCTGTAGTTTCACCCAGAACTAGCCTTCCCAGAGCATTCCCCTTCACGTCTTTTACGAGGGCTGTCTCTTCTCTGAAGTTTTCATCTTTTACGAGGCGTTTAAGAATGGGAGGAAGCTGAGCCAGATCAGCCTGTATCACGGTTTCCAGGTGGAATGGAGCGTCATTGCCTTTCAGGCCCAATCTCAATACACCTTCGCGCCCTCGCGAGTTCCCCAGCCGGCCTTCCAGATTTTTCCCTTCCAGAATACCTTGCGAAATGACCACTTCCCCCTTGACGTCCTCCAAAGGGAAACGAACTTCCGGGATGAAGATGTTCCCCTTGAGCAAGCTGCTCTTGATGAGAATGTTCTCCGCTTTTCCCAAATCACCCACCGAACTTGCCTGAGTATTGAGGCTAATCAGGGGGACTTTGCCCCCTTTCACGATGTCAAAAATCTTTCGAGTAATGCGGGACTTTCCCATCAGAGCGAGGGCCACCTCACGCGTCGAATACACATCCACGTCTCTGCCCTTCAGTTCCAAACTGACACGCGGAGAAGCCTGATCTATGAGAAATTTCCCAGACATAGTGAGTTGGGGATAATCGAGGTTGAGTTCGGTAAGAGAACCCGTCGCTCTATTTCCGTCCACATGCAAAGTTCCCCGCAGGCTTTTGCCCTTTATGACCAATTTGTTATCTGCCTGATACAAAGTCATGTAGGGAATAGAACCCACCACCTCCGCCTGGAAGGTCTTGGGCCCATCAGCCTTAAAACTGAGATCGAGATTCACTTTCGAGTCTGAAACACGCTGATTGGCAAGGGGAAAAAGGTAATCTGCGAGCGCTTGAGGTTGAAAGTGAGTCAGACCAATACGTCCATTGCCCTTGAAATCCTTCGCGTTTAACCACCCCTTCAGGGAAATGCTTTTCCAAAGGTTGGATTTACAGGTGACATCAATTTTGAGTCTGTTCGGCGTGAGATCAATACGTGCACGAATATCCTGGAACCAAAAAACGGGCTTCGTCTGTTCAGAGAAGTTCAAGGTGCCTTTTTCTACCAGAACGACCTTACCCCTTGCTTTCGATGCTATAAGGGCTAGGGCGGAACCCACTCTATCCTCAATGGTTGAAAAAGAGAAGGCCTTCAATTCCCCCCTGTCCTTCCCTGGCCTTTCTGGGATCTTCATTTTGAAGTCAGGAGCTTCAACGTGGAGCATGGCGATCTGCACCTTGCCCGTGAAGAGGGGCAAAATTTCAGGATACATTGTGAGGGACTCCAAAGTTCCGCTAACTTCTCCGGCGATGGATAGGGTCCCATGGTGCATCGACACACGGGGACGGGGAAAGAATGAGAGATCAAGCCCCTGAAATTCCACTTCGCCTCCCACTTTCTGAGAAACGGTTGCCAGGATCTTTTTCCTCATCGGTTCAAAGTTGATTAGCGTGGGTAGGAGAAGAATGAAGAGCAACAGGAGAACCAAAAGCGCTCCTGCGCCTCCCAATATCCAGAGAGATATCTTTTTATACCTGCTCATTGTGGAACTCCACCTCAACCTGGACACCCCCGGGCTGCTGGCTGAATGATAGATCCCCTTTTCAATTTCGGTATGGTCTGAACCAGATACCTTTTTCCTTCGAGCCTGAGGTGGGACTAATGGGATGCAAAGAGTTGATTTTGTATTTCCAATTATTTTCCTCAAAAAACGAGGGAAATTCAAGGTGCCGTTTCACATAAAAGGTTCCCCATCTTGGCTGGGGAATTTATGTGAGGCAGTGAAAGGGGTTCACCCGTTAGAATCATTCCGGAGGTGCATTAGAGGCCTTTATAGAAGCCAAATCGTCGCGGAAGGTCCGATTCATAAGGTGTCACCGGACATCATGAAGCGAGCATCTTGACAAGAGCGTTGAAAAAATAGTTGGTCGATGCGGTCATAATGCCTCTGAATCCGGTCGAGGAGATACTTCGGGGCTTTTTGACGTCAACGTTTTGGAGGTGTCTGCGGGTAATCTCTCGAACCTCATGTTTCTACTCAGAAATTCCAGATACCCCCATGAGATCACGAAGCAACCCCACAATCGGATAGGGGCTTCCTTTGTGGAGATGGGGAGTTTACAGGATTTGGCTCAGAAACAGCTTGGTCCTCTCGTGTACGGGGTTGGTGAAGAAATGTTCGGCCGTGCCTTCCTCGACAAGCTGACCCTCATCCATGAAAATCACCCGGTCAGAGACTTCACGGGCAAACCCCATTTCATGGGTCACCACTGCCATGGTCATTCCCTCTCGAGCCAGCGTTTTCATGACATCCAGAACTTCGCCGATCATTTCGGGGTCGAGCGCCGATGTTGCCTCATCAAACATCATGATCTTGGGGTGCATGGCAAGGGCCCGGGCAATGGCCACGCGCTGCTGTTGTCCGCCTGAAAGCTGAGCTGGGTAGACGTTCTCCTTTTCCAGGATTCCCACCTTGTGGAGAAGGCCCCGGGCAATTTCAATAGCCTCTTCCCTGGGCCTCTTGCGGACGACGTGCTGAGCCAAGGTTATGTTTTCGAGGACTGTCCTGTGGGGAAAGAGGTTGAAGAGCTGAAAAACCATGCCGATCTCTTCACGAATTTCGTTGATGTTCACGTTCCTGTCGTAAATATTGACGCCGTCGATAATGATCTCCCCGCTGTCTATCTCCTCAAGACGATTGAGGCACCGGAGAAGAGTACTCTTCCCCGAGCCGCTGGGACCGATGATGACGACCACTTCGCCCTTTTCAATACGGGTCGAGAAGTCGACCAGGGCCCTCACTTCTTTCCTGTCCGGGGTCCTGAAGGTTTTGCTCACATTTCGGACATCAATCACTGATTGCCAGCCT
>JBGVTJ010000343.1:0-5539 GCA_041862515.1 Thermodesulfobacteriota bacterium
CACATCTGGCCTGGTCAGGACCGACTTCTGGTAGAGGTTTTCCACGATCTGAATAGCCTCAGCCATCAACTGATCCGTTTTCTTGATGATGGCATCTCTTTGCCCGAGCTTTTCCCTGGCGAAGAGCCTCCCATGACAGGTATCGCAGATTTCAAGCATTTCCTCTCTCAACCTGGTCCATTCCTCGGGTTTGACTTGAATGATCCCTTTCTGCTGAAGTTCGTTCAATAGACCTGTAGGGCGACCCTCTCGGTCCATGAGGCCCAGCCATTGTAAAATCGTCTTTCGGTACCCGATCCATTCCCTGTCTTCCCCGGGGAGGCGGAGGGCCAAGAGGCTCCAGGCGGTTTTGACGCCGTGGTCCCCGCCAGAAAGATGGCAGGTTTGGCAGGTAGGGCCCCTTTCTTTTTTCGGGTCCACCCTGTAGACGACCCCATGCTTTGAGGACCTCCAAATCTCCCATTGCGGATGATTCGCTCCACCATGGCAAGGGAGACAAGCCTCGGGTTTTCTTGCCTCTTCTTTGGAAAAACTGTGGCGCGTATGGCACGAATCGCACTGGCCATCTTCCCGGCCGATGGAGTGGCAGCCCCCACACCCCTCCTCCGCGTCGATCATCTCCGGAGGAAGTTCCAGGACCTTCTTGAATTTATAAACTGAGGCCCATGCCTGGGCATGCTTTCCCGATTTGAACTGGGCCATCTCAGTGGGGTGACACTTCTCACAGAGGTGGCCTACCATGAGACTTGCTCTGACCGCATCCTCGGCAGATTTATGGTGGGTCCCGTGGCAATCGATACATGTAACCCCGGCGCGACCCATGGGGCTCTCCCTCCAGGAAAGGACGAGGCTCGAACTGCGCTTTTCATGGCAGTTGACACAGATGCGATTATCTTCCTTGGCGAATGTACGTTGGGGTTTCAAAGGGAGAAGGATCAGGATGAGCCCTATCGTATAGATCCAAGGAGTGCGGTTTGCCCTTTTCATAAGGCCCCTCCCATCTCCGCTGTTTTTGGCACCAAAAGGGAGACAATTGGCATTGATTATACCTGAAACCCATCCCCGATTCAAAATTTTGTTCGGAGTGCCTCACATTTACCACAAGTTCCCTCACTGTTTGATCCGGCCCCATAAGCTGACTTGAAGTCAGGATAGAGGGTAACCGTGTTGAGCCAGATTCCTTGGATGAAAAAGAGGCGAGATGGTATCATCTCGCCTCTTTCCCCTTCTATGTTGCTGGTTTTCCGGTACTAGTTCCCTATCGTATGGACTTTCTCAGCGCATCGGGCTGCCCATGCCGTGTCTCGGTCCAAGTGGAACTTTAAACACCAAAACTCAAGGGTTACCTCACCTTTAGCCCATTTGTCGTCGTCGAAAAACATCTTGGCATTTGGGGGCTTGGCGTTTCAGATCTCAGGTGGATCATTTGCCCTCCCTGTGGCTCGCCACCATTGCGCACCCCGCTAAACCGAGAAACGCGAGAATCAACCATTTCTTCCGGCCCATCGTCTACCTCCTTATTTAGATTTAGGGAAAAATTCCCATCCTTTTATGGGTTTCCTCCATTTGAGCTATTCCGTTCCTCTTCCGGAGGAAAAACCGCCGCTTAGGCGACCCAGAGCAAATTGTTGCAAGAATGTCGAAAAGAGAATTTTTCCCCAAAGCCTTTCTCCTTTATCTCCCCCCTCACTCTCGGGTCCACAGGTATTGAGCTCTTATCAAATCTTGTCGTCTCAAGATACGTTTAACAGTCTTTGCAGGTCTCTCCTACACTAGTTCGTATTTGACTGTCCCCGTGGGTTCCCAATGCCCAGACCTGGAACGAGAAGCCCTGAGTCAATAGTTGCCCTGAGGTTGTTACGGCCTTTTCGAATCATCGAACTTCGGGTCTAGGGCCTTTATGGAATCCATGAGAAGCTGGATGGCGTACTTGCTGTTATGAATTCCTTTGCTCCTATCCTCCTGCACGAACTTGTAGTTATAGAGGCCGGCAACGACTTCAACGGGATACTTCACCTTGTTTTTGATGAATTCCCCTTTGGCATCATAAAGCGGGTCTTTCATCGTTTGTAAGAGGCCAGTGCCCTGCTTGTTGATAAGCCTCTCATAGAGACCCTGCACCTCCTCCTGGACATTTTCCACCTTGCCATCCCCATCGTAGTCGGCTCGAGCCTTCTTGTCGAATATGGTCGCACCCTTTACTTGCTTCATTTCCTTATGGCAGCCCGAGCCCAAACATCCGGCTGCATTAACCTTGGGTTCCTCATGCACCTCGCCTTCCACATTGAAGCTGTGGCCCCCTATCGCAGGGGCGAGGCTATAGCGTCCCGTCGGCTGTGCCATGTGGCAGGTTACGCAATCGGCCTTCTTCAAGCGAGCATGTATGGAATTCGAGTACTTCTTGCCGGAAAACTCGTAAGCATTTGTTCCCCCAAGCATGTCAGCCTGTGGTCCGTGGTGCGGTCCCCAGTGCGAGGAGGAAATCTCGGTCTCCTTCACCTCCTCTGTGGCGGCCCTTCTGGCCTGATGGCAGTTGGCGCAGAGGTTGCCGTTTCCCTTGTCGAAGGTTGCTCCATTCGCAAGCGTAACCGTGTCGGCCTTTCGAAGCGAGAAGTCACCTCTGGTGTGGGGGTCGTGGCAGGTGAAGCATCCGATTTCAGAGGGGTTTGGAATAAACCCCTTTTCGTCTACCTTGCCCGTCTTAGCATACTCTATGAATCCTTCGTTGGTATGGCACTTTTGGCATCCTCCTCCGTTGGCATAGGATGCGTTTCCTATGTTCTTGTGGCCAGAGGTCATATACTGCGCCCTGATACCCCGTACGGGATATTTCGGCTCGGGGCCGTGGCAGTTTAGACATCCTTTTGGAAAGACAACCTCCTCTGCCCCCGCATTAAGGGGAAGGAGGAGCATGAAAAAAGCTCCTAATACAACGATCGATCCTAATGCCCTGACAGATTTCATGGTGTTCCCTCCTCTTTGAAATGTCTAAAATGG
This sequence comes from Thermodesulfobacteriota bacterium, assembly GCA_041862515.1. Lineage (GTDB taxonomy): Bacteria > Desulfobacterota > BSN033 > WVXP01. The sequence goes on from JBGVTJ010000343.1 coordinate 2,998, forward strand.
TGAAAAATAAGCCTCATATTATCTTCCATGATTCTCCTCTAATATGTTAAATCCGAAATGAGAGGACGCCAAAAAATATCCCCTGGCCAGCCGATCGACCTTTGATTTAAGTCTTCTTTAATATCACCTTTTTTCATATGAGTCTATCAGGAGAAAGGTGTAATTTTTTATCGGGGGAATCATGTAGAAGGAAGGTCCTCCAAAGACATTTTCCGTAGTTTTTAGGGAACCCGTGTCCAAACTGCAACCCCAAAAAATTTTGTTGGGGCTCAGGAACTTCCAGCCGTCATGGGAGATTTTCTCGCTAATCTTTCAAAGTGTTCTTTACTCTTAATCACATCGTGAAAGTTCGAGTCATCTATCTGGCTTGCCATTTTATAGACCGGGCAAACCTGATAATCCCCGTTGCATTATCGCCATTCAGCCTTCCCGCTGTTCCAACAGGGGCTGTCTGTGATGTAAGGCACTTTACATGTGCGGGATAAGCCTTGATGTCAACCTCTTATTGTTAAGCAGGGGAGAAGGGGAGGAAAACCATCAGTCTTCTGATTCCGGTAAAATTCAATCCATGGTCATGAATAGGGTGTCGAACGGTTTCAATAATCATTCAGGGAATACAGGCGACGGTTCTCCGAGGAACGATGAACCCCTCTTTTTCTCTAGAGGTGAAGGGTGGGGATAGAGAGATTCCCACCTTTTGTGCTGCGACGCCAATGCCGTAGATGGATTCAGAATCCGCTGTTTCTATAATCCAAACAGGACGCAGTCTATACCACATGACAAGGATTTTACTACCAAATTGCCATGAATGTTGTCAAGAGGGAAACAATTATTTAATAAAAAGCGGCAAAAGGCTTGACAATATTTACCACAATGTGGTACATAAAACAGATTGCGGGCGTTAACCTTACGTAGAGTATACAGTGTGTGAGTTCGATAAATACATAGTTGACCCTATTGGGTATTCACCCGATACAAGGTAGTGTTATGGTAACATCTGGGGGAGAGCCCGTATAAGGAATAGGTTGAGAGGAGGTTGTCTATTTTATTGAAACTCTGTTTTTTCCTAAGGAATGAACAGGTAGCGGCCAAGACGAATAGCCCGGAGATGGTAGTTCAAAGAACGAACATACAATACAAGGAGGTAAAGAAAATGAAAAGGGATCTGAGTCGAGTTCTTTTCTCTGCTTTCGTGATTTTGACAGTTATGGTCTTTTCAGGTTGTGCTATGGAAAAAAGAGGGGAGACCACATCACCTGAGAGTTACAAACAAGCTGACATCAAGCTTGGAGGGCAGCTGTATGATAATTGGTACAAGATCAAGAAGGTCGAGGTCAGTGGCAACCACCCAGCATATCCTGCCATAGGAAAGCAGAAGGGAGCGGGTACGTGGAGGTGCAAAGAATGTCATGGTTGGGATTACATCGGGAAAGATGGACGCTACAAAAAGGGGTCTCATTATACCGGGATTCCAGGTGTTTATGATGCCAGAACTAAAAACCCTCAAGAACTTTATGATGCCATCACGAACGCCGAGATGAAACACGACTTCTCGAACTATCTCACAGACGGTGATACCTGGGCACTGGTACAGTTCATGCGTGAAGGACTTATCGATATTGGGACTGCCGTTAACCCTGATGGTTCTGCCAAGGGCAACCCTAATAACGGAAAGTCTTTATTTCAATCAACGTGTGCGGAATGTCATGGTGCGACTGGCAATAAGGTGGACTTCGACGAGAAAAAGGAAGGGATCCAGGGGGTGGGATACCTTGCCAAAGACAATCCACAGGAAACTCTCCATAAGATACGATGGGGACATCCGGGATCCGACATGCCATCTGCTATCGTCGATGATAAGCTTTCAAACGCAGGGACAATCGATATACTCTCTTACGCGCAGACGCTAAAATAGTGGAACGGCGCAAGAATCTAAAGAACAGGACGCGTTCGGATCAGAAAGAGGTTCGGCTGCATTCGTACGGAATAGTTCATGAGTGAAAGGGGATTAGTTTTTTGAACTAATCCCCTTGGTTAACAAGGAGCCAAAAAGACGTCGATCTCAACAAATTGATCTGTACTGACCGGGTTTCTCGTGACTGATTGACAATATCGGCCTTGAGATTCCCGGCTTCTCAGTCCTCGATAGGGTCCGTGGCTAGGGATTTTTTTCACCCTTTGAATCTGAGAAAGAAGAATGGCCCAGCGAGACTATTTCCATTCCACTGGCGATGAATCCTCTGTTCCTGGGATGATCCATAAAGATTCCCTCCGTAAAGCTGCTTTCACTCGTTGGTTCTCAATCAGCTTCAAATTTCTAAAAACATAATTGGGGATATTCGCTTCGAATACCACCCCTTGCCCCACCTCGCGCAAGAAAAGCGTATGATGCGTCTCCCTTTCAATGATCTTTCCGATTTCCCCTTCAAAGATATTTCCCTTCAGCGATTCCTTAATGGGCTTTCCCTCCCGGATGACCATTACTTCCTCAGGTCGAATGAGAAAGTCCACTTCCTCCCCTGGGCTTAAACGGCCCTTGAGG